>NZ_JBSFJX010000204.1:0-13894 GCF_053598275.1 Streptomyces sp. NPDC001156
GTATTATGCGTATATCAAAACCGTTAAACCGCAATTACCGCGGTGCGCGCCCCGCCCGCCGACCCCCGCGGCCCCCGCCGCGCCGTCCGTGTTTCCACCGATCGCCGGCCCCTCATCGACCGCCCATGGCGTCGAGCGCAGGGCCTCAGGAGCGGGGCGCGGTCGTGCCCGCCCGGGTGGCGTCCGTACCCCAGCTGGCCAGCAGCCGCAGAGCCTCCGCCGACGGCGAACCCGGCTCGGCGTGATACGTCACCAGCCCCAGCTCACCGTCGTCCGGCAGCCTGAACGACTCGAACTGCAAGGCAAGATCGCCCACCAGCGGATGCCGCATCAGCTTGAGCCCGTGGCTCTTCTCCTTGACGTCGTGCGTCGCCCACAGCCGCCGGAACGCCTCGCTCTTCACCGACAGCTCCCCGACGAGCGCGGACAGCTGCGGATCGTCCGGGTGGCACCCGGCCTCGTACCGCAGCTGGCACACGATGTCGATCGCCTTCTGCTCCCAGTCCACGAACAGATCGTGGTACTCGGCCCGCAGGAAGACCATGCGGGCCCAGTTCCGCTCCTGCTGCGGTACCTGGGACCAGTCCCCGAAGACGGCGGCGGCCATCCTGTTCCACGCCAGGACCTCCGCACGCCGCCCCACGATGTAGGCCGGGACGCCGTCGAAGGCGTCCAGCAGCTGCCGCAGCGGAACCCGCACGTGCTGGGACCGCGCCGCCGGCTTCTTCTTGTGGGCCTTCGGCTTGGCGAGATGGGTCAGATGGGCGTGCTCCGCGTCGCTCAGCCGCAGCGCGCGGGCGATGGCCCCGAGCACCTCCGCGGACACGTTCTGCCCGTTGCCCTGCTCCAGACGCGTGTAGTAGGCCACGGACACCCCGGCCAGCTGGGCCAGCTCCTCGCGGCGCAGGCCCGGCACCCGCCGGTACCGCCCGAAGTCCGGCAGTCCCACGTCCTCGGGCTTGAGCCGGGCTCGCCGAGTGCGCAGGAACTCGCTGAGCTCGGCGCGGCGGTCCAGAGCCTGACCGGATGCCGGGGCAGACGCCTGCATGGAGTCGGGGTTTGCGTCCATACACCCAGTATTCCTGTTGGTAGGACTGTGAGGCTGACCCGGCCAGTGGTAGGAAGCCCGGACGTATGCAGAGCCGTGGCCTGGGTGAGCCCGGCGCCTCCGGGCAGGCTGGACGCCGTGCCCGGTGGAAGGCTGCCGGGCACGCGACCCCCCAAGGAGAAATCCGGCATGACCACCGTTGCTGCGTACGCCGCACCCGCTGCCAAGGCTCCGCTCGAGCGCACCACGATCGAGCGCCGCGAGGTCGGTGAGTTCGACGTACTGATCGACATCAAGTTCGCCGGCATCTGTCACTCGGACATCCACCAGGCCCGTGAGGGCTGGGGCGAGGCGATCTTCCCGATGGTTCCGGGCCACGAGATCGCGGGCGTCGTCTCCGCGGTCGGCTCCGGCGTGACCAAGTTCGAGGTCGGCGACCGCGTGGGCGTCGGCTGCATGGTCGACTCCTGCCGCGAGTGCGAGAACTGCGAGGCCGGCCTGGAGCAGTACTGCCTCAAGGGCATGGTCGGCACATACAACGCCCTCGACAGGAACGGCGAGCCCACCTACGGCGGCTACTCCGAGAAGATCGTCGTCGACGAGAAGTACACCGTGCGCATCCCGGACGGCCTCTCCCTCGACGTGGCCGCCCCCCTGCTGTGCGCCGGCGTCACCACGTACTCCCCGCTGCGGCACTGGAACGCGGGACCCGGCAAGAAGGTCGCGGTCCTCGGCCTGGGCGGTCTCGGGCACATGGCCGTCAAGCTCGCGCACGCGATGGGCGCCGAGGTGAGCGTGCTCTCCCAGTCCCTGCGCAAGAAGGACGACGGGCTGAAGCTGGGCGCCGACCACTACTACGCCACCAGCGACCCGAAGACCTTCGAGGAGCTGCGCGGCACGTTCGACCTGATCGTCTCGACCGTGTCGGCGCCGCTGGACTTCGGCGCCTTCCTCTCGCTGCTGAAGTCGGACGGCGCGCTGGTGAACGTGGGTGCGCCCGAGGAGCCCATCTCGTTCAACCTGTTCTCGCTGATCTCGGGCCGCAAGACCCTCGCCGGCTCCGCCATCGGCGGCATCCGAGAGACCCAGGAGATGCTGGACTTCTGCGCGGAGCACGGCATCGGCGCCGAGATCGAGCTGATCGGCGCGGCCGAGATCAACGACGCGTACGAGCGGGTGCTGAACAGCGATGTGCGGTACCGGTTCGTGATCGACGCAGCCACCATCTGAGTGCTGCCCGGTGACCGGCGGCGTGCGGCGGCCCCACGGCACGTCGAGCGCCGCCGGCCGGACCGGACGCACGGCTCCGGCGGCTTGACCGATGCGCGCGCCCGTGAGGGTTCGGGGCAGCGGCGGTAGCGTGGAAAGCGGTTCTGGCAGCCCAGGGGACAGGAGGCCCGGCCCATGACCGTAGAGCTCAACCACACGATCGTCGCCGCGCACGACAAACAGGCGTCCGCGAGGTTCCTCGCGGATCTGCTGGGGGTGGACGTGGCCCCGGACTTCGGCCCGTTCGCCCCGGTGGAGATCGCGAACGGCGTGACGCTGGACTTCATGGATACCGAGGAGCCGATCACTCCGCAGCACTACGCCTTCCTCGTCTCCGAGGACGACTTCGACGCGATCTTCACCCGGATCCGCGCAGGGCGACTCAGGTACTGGGCGGACCCGTATCATCACCGCCCCGGCGAGATCAACCACAACGACGGCGGCCGCGGAGCGTACTTCGACGATCCGAACGGCCACAACCTGGAGATCCTGACGAGGCCGTACGGGAGCGGCGGGGACTGAGCCCCGGGCCCCAGACGCGCGCGAACCGCCGGTGGGCCGCCGAGCTGCGGTCGGCGGCCCACCGGCGGTTCGCTTCGCCGTCAGCCGCCGGACTGCTCTTTGACCGGCGCGGCGTGCCGGGGGCGGTACTTCGAGGAGACCTGGCCCACGAGTTCCCGGAAACACACCAGGGCGGTGATCGGCGGAATTCCTACGATCACCATCGACAGCATCGAATATGCCGAGTGGCTGACGCACAGCGCCACCGCCGTGGCCGAGGCGACCAGGACGACGCCCCATGACCGGCGGGCGGTCCGGTGCTGAACGGCGGCCCGCAGAATCGACAGGGCTGCCACGAACCACGGTCCGTACACCGTCAGCGGCCACCATTGCGCCAGCGGTGCCGGAAGCACCGTCGAGGCGATGGCGCGGAGCTGACCGTACGAATAGGCGATGGACCAGCCGAGCATGGCCACCGCGCAGGCGGCGATGGTGGCGACCAGGATCGTGACAGGGGTGACTTTCTGGCCGCTGTCGAGGATGTGGGATCCCGGACGTGGGCGCCGCCGGTCGATGCGGTGGCGGTGCTGCCCGTCGAACGGGGGCGGAGCGGGGTCCGTACCGGACACCGTGGACAGCATCTGGGCGAGTTCCTCGTCCGGATCCCAGCCGTTCGGTGCGATGTCCTGACCCTGCGCGCTCCAGACGTGAGGTGCCTCGAGGGGATCACCACTGTAGGAATGCTGACCGAGCGCGTCGTAGTCGGTTCTCAGGCCGAACTGAATGTCGTAGAGGCTCGGCTCGCCGTGCAGCCTGTCCATTCTCAGCTCCTCCGCGCCCTCGCTCAGGACGCTGCGTCGACAGCGCGCAGGTATTCGCTTTCCATGTCGCCGATCTTCTTGAGGAAATCTTCAAGAATGTCTGAACACCCCTTGTGGAGCACCTCGCCGCCGGCCGGGTCGTGCCACAGGGCTCCGCTTCCGACGGGGACCTGATCTTCCGGTTCGTTCCAAGTCACGATCACCTAACGAGCGCCATACGGTGGAAGCTATCCGGCATTCGAGGGAATGATTTCTCGAAGAAACGTTTCACCGGTCCGATGAACCTATACGGCCGCCGTAATTCAAGATATGCGGGAAACCATATTTCCGTGAATGCTTTTCACTCTCGGCGATGCCTTCCGCTTGACCCACCGGAGACTCGGCCGGGAGTCGCACGAAGGTGCCCACGGTCAGGACACCCCAGGGCGCCGAGCCCGTGGCGGCCCGCCGGGTGCCGGTACGGGCACCGCTGACGGAGAGCGCTTGCTGAAGCGGGGGGCGGTCCCAGCACGGCGGTGCCAGACACCGCTCGCCACGGGCTCCTTTCCGCCGGTCCCTCCCTGTCGTGGCCCGGGGAGACCCCCGCCGGGGTACCCGCGAGCACCGCGCCGCGTTTGCCGCCGCCGCTCCCACCTCGTTAGCTGGAAGAGCAGAGCTCATCGAGCGGCGAGGAGCGGCGATGATCACCCAACAGCAGGTCGAGCGAATATTGCGGCTGAGCGGCGACGGACTCCCGTTCGTCTCCCTCTACATCCCGGTGGAACCGGAGAGGCCCGACCGCCGCGTCTTCAGCAGCCGAGTGGCCAGCCTGCTGGACCGCATCAGGCCGCTCGCCGAGGACGGCTCGGCGGAGCACGCCGTGCGGCTCTCGCTGCGGGAAGACATCGCGAGAATCGAGACGACCCTGGCGGAGGAGCCCGTCCGGCCGGGCGCCGTCGCGGTCTTCTCCTGCGGCGGCCGCGGCATCTACGAACAGATGTGGCTGCCCCGGCCCACCCGCGAGCGCATCCTGGTGGACGCCGATCCCTACGTCCGCCCGCTGCTGGGCGTGCTCGACGAGTACTACCGCACCTGTGCGGTCATCGTGGACAAGAGCGTGGGCCAGGTCTGGGAGTACTACCTCGACGACGTCCGGGAGTTGGAGGTGATCCGCGACCGGGTGACGCGCAGACACGCCTACGCCGAGCAGTTCGGCGAGTACCGCGTCCGCAACAAGGCCGACGAGCTGAGCAAGAAGCACTACCGGCGCCTGGTCGGCGAGCTCAGACGGCTGTTCGGGGGCGGGGGCTACGACCTGCTCGCCGTCGGCGGCCAGGCGCACGAGGTGCCGGGCTTCGTCGACTTCCTGCCGCGTGAGCTGAAGGAGCGGCTCGTCGGGACCTTCACCATCGACCGGGAGACCGCGACGGCCGAGGACGTCAGGAAGAAGGTGCGGGGGCTCGTCGCCGACCACGCGCACCAGGAGCAGCGGCGGCTGGTCGGCCAGACCCTGGAGGCCAAGGCGGCCAGCAGACCCGCGGCCGTCGGTCTCGACGAGACGCTGTGGGCGGCGTCGCTGGCCGCGATCGGGACGCTGGAGGTGGACGAGCAGGCCGTCGTTCCGGGACGGGTGTGCGACCGGGACGGGCTGCTGTCGCGCTCGGAGAAGGCCTGCCCGCTGTGTGGGGATCCGCTGCGGGAGGTGCCCGACGTGATCGACGAACTGGCCGAGTCCGTCATCGACGACGGGGGCGAGGTGCGGCACGTCGACGCGGAGACGGCGCTGCGCGCGGAGCAGACCGCGGCTCTGCTGCGCTTCGAACTCCCCCCGCAGCCGGTGGCCGTGCCGTAGTCCGCCGGGTCCGGGACCCGGTGTCAGTCGCGGTGCCAGACGCGCCTCACAGCCGGCTGTACTTCTCGATGTCCTCGGTGAACTCCTCGATCGCCCGTGCCGTGAGCGTCGGCCGGGTGTCCGCGATGGCGGCCATGTAGTCCTCGGTGGTGGCGGGTTCGCCCCGGCGATGCGTCACCTCGCGTTCGAACGCGGCCTGAGCACCCTTGCGGGCGGCGAACTCGATGTCGGCCGGGGTGAACAGCTCGCTGGCCGCCACCAGTCGGGGCAGCTCCACCGAGTGGAGGGCGCCCTTGAGGTAGCGGGTCCAGATGGCGGCCCGCGCGGTGGGGTCCGGGGGCCCGATCGGGATGACGTAGTCGAACCTGCCCGGCCGCAGGAAGGCCGGATCGAGGGAGCGCACCGAGTTGGTGGCGCACACCAGCAGGCGAGCGCCGCCCTCCCGGAACCGGGGGATGAGTTTGAGCAGCTCGTTGGTGACTCCGTGCCCCGGGTCGACCGCCTTCCCCGACCGCACGCCGGCGATCTCCTCCACCTCGTCGATGAAGAGCAGCACCGAGTCCAGCTCCGCTAGGTCCGCGAACACCTGCCGCAGTGCCACGGCCAGCCCCTCGCTCGTGTCGGCCGCGAGCCGGGACGGGAAGAGTTCGACGAACGGCCAGCTCAGCCGTGAAGCCACCGCCATGGCGAAGCTGGTCTTCCCGGTCCCGGGCGGACCGAAGAGGATGACCGCCTTCGGGGGCGCGACGCCGTAGCGGTCGGCAAGCGCCGGCTCCGTCAGCGGGAGCACCACCCGGCGCTCGACGACCTGCTTCTCCCGTTCCATGCCGGCCATGGCGTCCCAGAGTCCGTCGGCCAGCATGCGGCCGCCCAGCGCCCGCAGCGCGTCGGCGTTGCCGGTCTCCTGCGGTTCGAGTTTCTCGTAGTAGGTCAGGCCGTCACGGGACAGATAGCCGGAGCGGTCCAGCGCCTTCGTCCCGGCGGCCCCGGCCGGCAGCAGGGCACTGATACGGCGTACGCCCATCGCTCGCAGCCGTCGTTCCAGCTCGGCCAGCAGGGCGCTGCCGATCCCGCGCTCGCGCCAGCGGGAGGCGAGCGCCACCAGCAGGATCCACGCCCGCTTGCCGTGCGGCTGCGCCACCGCCATGCCCACCAGTTCGTCGCCGACGACCGCGACCACCGCCATCTGACCGTTCTTGGCGGCGGTCATCACCTCGGAGACCGGGAAGACCGGTTGCTCGTCGGCCCCGCGGCTCTGGTCCCAGATCTCGATCGCCTGGTCAAGGTCGTCGTCGTGATAGTCACGCAGATGCCATGCAGGCATCGCCACCACCTCGCCCGTGTCCGGATGTCCAATTTTCACCCGCCGAGTCGTGAGCTGCTTCTTCTGCCGGTGCGGTGGCTGCTCGTCCCGCCGGGCCCTGGGCTGCGGGTCTTGCCGAGCTGCGGGCGGCGCGCCCGTCAAAGAGCGGCGGCACGGAACGGTGTGCCCGGACCTCCTGGTCCCCCTCGCGGCCCCGCGAAGTTGCGGAGGCCAGGACTCTCGGAAAGACTCGATCACGCAGTGTTTGCCCGGATCCCGGCACATGGTGTTGGGGGTGTGCCCCGCGGACATGGAAATCACGTTGCGGGTCGACGGGCGGGAGCACCGGCTCGTCGTCGACACCCGCACCAGCCTGCTGGACGCCCTGCGCGAGCGCCTTGGGATCACCAGCCCGAAGAAGGGCTGCGACCACGGGCAGTGCGGCGCCTGCACCGTTCTGCTGGACGGCCGCCGGGCTCTCGGCTGCCTGGCGCCGGCGGTGGCGTACGAGGACACGGAGATCGTCACGGCCGCCGGTCTGGCCGACGGGGAGGGTCTGCACCCCATGCAGCGCTCGTTCATCGAGCACGACGCGTTTCAGTGCGGCTACTGCACGCCGGGCCAGATCGTCTCGGCGGTCGGGATGCTGGCGGAGGCGCGGGCGGCCTGGCCGAGCGCGGTCAGCAGCGACCCGAACGTCGTCGAGGTCGACCTCGACGACGCCGAGATCGCCGAGCGGATGAGCGGCAACCTGTGCCGCTGCGGCGCCTATGCGTGCTGGGGCTCGAGCCGCAGCGGGTCCATGTGGTCTCCCCGCACGTCGGAGGCGCCTTCGGGTCGAAGGTCTACTGCCATGCGTACGCCGTCCTCGCCGCGATGGCCGCTCAGTTCGTGCGCCGGCCCGTCAAGTTCGCCCTCACCCGCCGGCAGATGTTCTCCCTGGTGGGCTACCGGCCCGCCACCATCCAGCGCATCCGGCTCGGCGCCGACACGAGGGGGCATCTCATCGCGATCGCCCACGACGTGATCGCGCAGACCGCCAAGGCCAAGGGCTACGCCGAGCAGGTCGCCGTGTGCACCCGGGTGATGTATGCCGCGCCCCACCGGCGCACCACCCACCGACTGGCGCCCCTGGACCTGCCGGTGCCGACGATCATGCGGGCGCCGGGTGATGCCGAGGGCATGTTCGCGCTGAAGTCGGCCGTGGACGAGATGGCCGCCGCCTGCGGCCTGGACCCCGTCGAGTTCCGGATCCGCAACGAGCCCGCCGTCGACCCCGAGACCGGCCGGTCGTTCTCCAGCCGCCATCTGGTGGCCTGCCTGCGCGACGGCGCCCGCCGGTTCGGGTGGCAGGGGCGCAACTTCTTCCCCCGGGCGCGGCGCGACCGGGGCTGGCTGGTCGGGACGGGTGTGGCCGCCTCGACCTACCCCTCGCCCCGCTTCCCGGGGAACGTCACGACGATCCGGGTCGGCCCCGACGGGCACTTCACGGTGCTGATCGCCGCCGCCGACCTCGGCACCGGCACCTGGACGGCGCTCACCCAGATCGCCGCGGACGCGCTGGGCGTGACCGTCGACGACGTGGAACTGCGGATCGGGGACGCGGAGTTGCCGCGCGCTTCGCCCGCCGGCAGCTCGTCCGGGATCAACAGCTGGGGCACCTCCATCGTCGAGACGGCCCGCAGGCCGCGCGCGCTCCTGGAGGTCCAGCACGGTGGCGTCGTTCCGCAGCAGGGACTGGAGGTCACCGCCGACATGCCCGACAACCCCGACGCCGCGCGCTATGCGATGCACAGCTTCGGAGCCCAGTTCGCCGAGGTCCGGGTGCACGCCGACACCGGCGAGGTACGGGTCCCGCGGCTGCTCGGGGTCTTCGACGCGGGCCGGGTGATCAACCCCAAGACCTGCCGCTCGCAGCTGCTCGGGGGCATGACCATGGGCCTGTCCATGGCCCTGCACGAACAGGGCGTGGTCGACCCGCGGTTCGGGCACGTGGTCAACCAGGACTTCGCCGAGTACCACATGGCTTCCAACGCCGACGTCGGCTTGATCGAGGCCTACTGGGTGGACACGGAGGATCCGTACACCAACCCGATGGGGGCCAAGGGCGTCGGCGAGGTCTGCATCGTCGGCACCGCCGCGGCGATCGCCAACGCCGTGCACCACGCGACCGGCATTCGGGTCCGGGACCTGCCGATCACCCTGGACAAGCTGCCTCAGTAGGGCGCCGCCGAAGGAACACGGCACAGAGATGGACCAGTTCGACCACGTCGTGGTGGGCGCGGGCAGCGTCGGCTGCGTCATCGCCGCGCGGCTGTCGGAGGATCCGCGGGCGTCGTGGTCCGTGCGATGGCCGCGGATGAAGGACATCGCGTCGATACTGCTGGACCCGCCGAGGCTCACCCGCTTCGACCAACGGTGCGACAAGGAGGCACTCCCCGGCTTCGAGGTGCACGACGCGAGCGAGCTGCGCGACTACCCGCGCCGCGACACCGACCCGTGCCAACACGCGGCGGGCACCTGCCGGATGGGTACAGACCTGGCGGCGGTCGTCGACCCCCAGCTGCGCGTGCACGGCCTCGACGGACTGCGCATCGCGGACGCCTCGGTGATGCCGGCCCTTCCCGGCGCCAACACCGACGCCGCGGTCCACGCGATCGCCGAACGGGCGGCGGGCCTGCTGCGCGGCCGGGCATAGGAGCCCCGGACCTGGCCCTCGGTGCGTGCCGGGCCTGTGCCGGCCGCTGGGCCCCGCCGCTCCACCGAAGCGTCCGGTCAGGGACGGCAGGTGATGTGCAGGTGGGCCGCGGCGTTGTTGGCGTACCCCCGGGGGTTCCAGACGGTCGTGGGGGATTCGGCCTGCACGGCTGCGGTGGAGTCCCAGGCGCGGGCGATGAGCTCGACCTCGCCCGGGGGCAGGGTGAGCGTGACGCGCCAGTGCTGCCAGGTCCAGGGATTCTCCGGCGGGTCGAGATCCGCGTGGAGCCAGGTGCTGCCGTGGTCGGCGGAGACATCCACGCGTGCCACGGTCCGGTCGTCCCCGGCGAAGGCGAACCCGCTGACCTCGGTCGGTCCGGAGTCCAGGTGGGCGTCCTTGCCGGGCCGCAGAACGGCGCAGTGGATGGCGATCGGGCCGAGGGTGATGCCGTCGCCCGGTCCGGCCGTCTCGGGGTCGGCCTCGGGGGGCAGGATGCTGTATTCGGTCTGGAAGTAGTTGTCTGTCGGTTCTGCCTGTGCGCTGATGCGCTCGAGCCATTTGACGCTCCGGGCGCCGATCCAGCCCGGGACGACCACGCGCAGGGGTGCGCCGTGCGCGACGGGCAGTTCCTGGTCGTTCATGGCCCAGGCCAGAAGCACCTCGCCGGAGGTCGCCTTGGCCACCGGTATGGAGCCGCCGAAGGGCTGGGGCGGGTCGGCCTGCTGTGACACGTCGGCGCCGGTGAAGGCGATGTGGGCCGCTTCCGGCCGCACTCCGGCCGCGGCCAGCACATCTGCCAGGCTCACCCCGCTCCATCTCGCCGTGGAGATGGCTCCGGGGCCCCAGGGGACCTGGCCGGGTATGTCGCGGACCTCGATGAGATCGGCGCGGCGGTTGCCCGCACACTGCAGTGTCGCCACCACCGTCCGCTCGGGGAAGCCACGAAGATCGTCCGTCGACAACTCCAACGGACGATCGACCAGGCCTTCCACGCGCAGCCGCCAGCTCTCGGAGTCGATGCGGGGGATCGGCGCGTGGTTGCGGCCGTAGAAGGTGTCCAGGGGGGTGATCTGGGCTTTGAGGGCGCCAGGAGGTGTCTCGGCGTTGTAGGGCTCGTCCTGGTGCACGAGCATGTCGTCGCGTTTATTCCATATGCCCATAAGCCTCATGGTGGTCGCTTCAGCCCGAATCGTCCTCCGGGACGGTCATGCGGCAACGGGCAGGACACCCCGGTCGGGGTCCCACGGCAGGGACAGCCGTACGACCGTGACGCCCGCCCGTCGTTCGACGAGACGCTAGCCTTGCGGCTGGAGGCGATGGCGATGATGCGGCGCGTGGTCGACGGTCTGACCGAGTCGCTCGCGGGTCCCGGTAGGCCGAATGAGGGTGAGACCACCTTCCCACTCCGCGAGTGCCTGCTGGTCGACCTCAACGAGGAGTGGTGGCACCGCAAGTACGCCGAGCGTGACTCGGCGGTCCTCGAGGAACGGGGCTGACGTCGTGGATCTCGTCTTCACCGGCCGGGTGATCGAATGGCGCGGGCCGTCTCCGTACCACTTCGTGCCTGTGTCCGCCGAGGAGTCCGCCGACATCCGCGAGGTGGCTGCGATGGCCACGTACGGCTGGGGCGTGATCCCGGTCAGGGCTCGGATCGGCGAGGTCGTGTTCGATACGTCTCTCTTCCCGAAGGACGGCGGCTACCTGCTGCCACTCAAAGACGCCGTGCGCCGGCCGCAAGGCCTCGCGACGGGCGATGACGTGACCGTGGAGATGACCGTCCGTCTCTAGGCCTGGGCAGCCGGTGCGGCGGCGCCAGACCCACGTTCGGAGACCCCGGTGGGAGTCCACCGCACCACTCCGTCCTCGCCCGCCACCATGAGCAGCGGCTGGTCCGGATGCCATGCCACGGCGGGTGTCCGTTCCATCCGCTCCCAGCCCACGGCGTCGCCGTAGACGGCCGACTCGGCGCCGACGGTACCGAGTTGGTGCAGCTGCCCTGATCCGAACTCCCAGACGTGCACCGCAGGACGTTCCGAATCCAGGCCGGCCACCAAGGGAAGTCGCGGATGGCACACCAGCCGCTCAACAGGCCCGCCACTGAGTCGCACACGTACCACAGTCTCCACAACGGTCACCGTGACACCGTAGTTGAAGCCGAGCCGCGCCGATCAGGGTCGACCTGCGCGCACCACGGAGGCGGACGCCTGCCTGTCGTGCCCGCCGAGCGGCCGGCCGCTCGTCGGGGCCACACCGGACGGGAACGACACACCGGAGCCGCCCGGCCCGCAGCGACCGGCCGGGTTCTCGTGCGGCCGCAGCCGACGTGGCGCCAGTGCCTTTCGGCGGGGGCGTCCGGGGTGTCGGCATGGGGCCATGCGGTGGGCGTGTTTGGCGGGCAGCCGCGTATGTCGTCGAGCACGCACGGGACTTGGTGAGGACGTGGCACTGGTGGCCACCCCAGGGGAGTCCAGGGGCTGAGGTGGACGATGTCGGGCCAAGCGGTGAGCAGGTGGGGGCTCCTGGGCACTCGCCGGGCGGAGCCGTCTCAGGGCCGGTGATCTTCGCTCGGATGGCGGCGCATTCCCGTCGCGGTGAGCGCCGGCCCCTGGACGAGCCGCGGGTTCGACGGTGATGTCGCCGCCCAGGGTGCCGGGCAGATCGCGCGCGGTGCGAGTCGGCGATCCGGTCGCGATCCCCTGCCGCCCGGGTGGCATCCGATTGCGGCCGGGCCGATGCCAACTTAGCTTCGGGGTGTCGGAATCTCCCGATAAGTACGCATAGGTTCCTATGTCTGCTTTCCCGTGATGCATCGAACGGAGCATCCATGTCCGTGATGACCGGTACCCAACCCATCCAGCAGCAGTTCGGCCAGCAGATGGCCGGAGGACAGCAGCAGATCGCGCAGATCGTCCAGCAGGCGATTCAGCAGGCGTGCCAGCAGGCCAGCCAGCAGGTGGCGCAGCGCATGCAGCAGACGCTGCAGCAGATCCAGCAGGTCCAGCAGCAGCTCCAGCAGCAGGGCATGTCGCAGCAGGCGCATCCGTATCTCGCGCTGGCGCTGCACCACACGCTGCACGCAGGCGTCCGCAGCGCGGTGGAGCAGTCCGTGCAGCAGGCGCTGCCGACGGCGATCGTGACGCTGCTCCAGCAGAGTCAGCAGAGTCAGCAGGGCCAGCAGGGCCAGCAGCAGTGGGGCGGCGGCGGCTTCGGCCAGCAGATCCCGCAGTACCAGCAGCCCGGCTTCGGCTTCGGGCAGATGGGCCAGCCCTTCGGTATCGGCTGACCCCTGGGCGGAGCGCGATGCGGTGTGTCCCGGACTGGTTCCCGGGCACACCGCATCACCGTGGAAGCGCGAGCCGCCATCGCCGGATGAGGAGCACAAGTACGACGTAGGCGTGGTGAAGGTGGACGTAATGGTCAAAGAAAGGCCCGGAAACAACCGTGGGAACGGGTCCGAGGGTGCGGCGGCGGGTAGGCCGGGACCCGGGGGCGAGGAAGCGGGATCACGCAGGAAGGGCGCGCACTCACCACTCTCGGTGCGGCCGCGTCGCGAACGGTACATGGTCACGCCGCTGCCGCAGAGCCTGCTCCCGCCGGGGGTTCCCGAACTGAGCATGGACGCGGTCTGCGACCGGCTCGACCGGATGCCCGAGGTCAAGGTGACCCGCAGACTCCAGCCGTCGGAAAAGCTCCAGTCGACCGGACTGCAGCCCTTCTGCCCGGAGATCGCGGTCGTCGAGGCGGCCGAGGCCCAGGTGCCGGCGATGCGGTCGCTGCATGTGCACATCGAACCGGACCTGCCGCTGTCCGTGGCCGGGCCGGTCGCCGCGCCGGCCGCCGGAGCCGTGCCGCTCCGTGATCCGGGGCTGGTGATGCCCCTGGAACAACCCGTGGACATCACGTTGCGCGTCTGCGGTCCCGACGGCGAACCGCTGGCGGGTGTGGGGGTGTTCCTGATCGGCTCGACATGGCCGGCCCAGGGCATCACCGGGGCCGACGGGACGGCCACCATCACCCTGGCGACGGAATCCGAACGATCCGTCGAGTCCCTCTACATCCGGCCCAAGGACGGCTACACGGACCGCTGGATCCATCGGCCCGACCTGTCGGCGACCGAGGAGAACGTCGTCGCCCTCACCCCGCTCGCCAAGGTGTACCCGGAGCTGGAGCAGCGGCAGCAGTACGGCTGGGGCCAGCAGGCCATGCGGCTGGACACGCTGCCCCCGACGTTCCGCGCCTTCGGCGTCAAGATCGCGCTCATCGGTTCGGGTGTCAGTGCCGAGCACCCCGATCTGAAGCAGCGGGTGCGTTCCGGGACCGATCTCGTGCACGGCACGGACGAGGGCTGGGCGAAGGACGAGGTGGGCACCGGTACGCACGCGGCGGGCGTCATCGCCGGGGCGGACACCGGCAAGGGCGTCAT
>NZ_JBSFJX010000205.1:0-13784 GCF_053598275.1 Streptomyces sp. NPDC001156
GTGTGCGCAGCCGTGTCCCCCAGGGACAAGAACTCCGCCCGCGTGATGCTGGTCCGGGCAGGTTGGAACCCGGACGGTGTCGAGGGCGTAAGACCGCCGGGGCCGCTGGACCCAGAGGCTGCCTGAGCCGTAAATCCCCGCTCAGCCCTGGAGGGTGGAGAATCCCCTCCCTCCAGGCAGGGGAGCCTTCAACATTCCCGGGGTCGGGCGGGGCTGCTACAGCCTCGACCCCGTCGGCCTCCTGATCGGGCTGCACGCTTGCACCACGGAGTCCGACTAGAGACTGTCGTCAAAGCGTCACGCCCACATCGGAGCCGATGCGAGGGTCACGGTCCCTCGTGGTTCAGGACCAAGGACGATCGGGCGCCCCATCGACGCGCTGGGTGCCATCACGGTCGTCTCTCCAGCTCGGGCGCGTGGTGAGGAAGGACAAGTCCTCTCCATGACCGTCCGTCACATTGCGTAGCCTCGTGCCCTCTTCGCCGGTGAGCGCTGTGAACCACGAGGTCAGGTCGTCGTCGCCGGTCGACCAGTCGACGTACTCATGGAAGCGGTAGAACCAGTAGGTTCCGCAAGAGGTGCACTGTTGCAGGGACTCCATGTCATGCGTCGACTCGTACAAGGTGCGCAGGGCGCGAAGCTCAGGACGGTGACAGCAGTCGATGTAGTGGGGTGTCTCCACGAGATCCTTGATCCTTTGCTCGGCTGATCGGTCCCGCTGGTATTCAGTTCCGTGGCGCATCGAGGTGCATCCGCCTCCACGCTCGCGGTACCGCATCCGCCGCCGCACCTGCAACGGCAGGTCGCCGAACACCGCGCCCACCTTCAGGCCAGCTGATGACGTGAAGCATCCTCCCGCAGCACCGGGTGCCGCTACCATCCTCACCCGCAGCAGGCCGCGGACGTGGGGTCGTGGCAGGGGCACCCGGGCTGCCGGAGAACCGGCGGCTAGTGGGTGAAGCGCAGATAGTCGAGGTTGAACCCGCCGGTTTCGCAGTAGACAGTGATCGTCTGCTCCCCGGCCGCGAGATTCACCGGCACGTGGACGGACTGGTACGTCCCCCAGCCGCCCGTGTCAGGCACCGACACCGTTGCCAGCTTGGCTGAGCTCTCGTCGCGCAGGGACAGGGCGTTGGATGCGGTGGCGCCGGTGCCGTTCGCGACACGCAGCTCGAGATCGTAGGTGCCTGCCTGCGGCACGTCGACGCGGTACGTGAGCCAGTTGCCGGCCGCCGTCCAGCCCACGTCCCTGCCTGCGCTGGCAGCGGGGTTGCTCTCGATGAAGTTGCTGCCGTCCGCGGACCAGCCGTGCTGATCCGTGTAGCCCTCCGCCTCGATCTTCTCGCCCACCGAGACGGCGTGAGGTCGTACGGTCAGGTGGACGGTCACCCGGTCGCGAGCTCTGCCGTCGGTGGCGTAGAAGGTCATGTCCTCTTCGCCGGCGGTGGTCGGGTGGATCGTGATCAGGCCGGTCGCCGGGGCCACGCCGACGCCGTCCGGCAACTCGTCGGCGTAGTACGCCAGCCGGTCCCCATCGCGGTCGGTGGCCTGCAGCTGAACGCGCACGGTGCTGTACTGGTCGGCGACGATATCGGCCGCTCCGGCGAGGACCGGGGCGTGGTTGCGGTGGCCCGAGGGAGCCTGGCCCTTCCACCGGTAGGTGGCGAAGGAGGCCGCCGGGACGGTCACCACGAACGACTGGCCCGCGACGACGATCCGGACCTTGCTGTCGGTGCTGTTGCTGTTGCCGATGACTGCGACGTACTTATCGGCACCGGAGCGGAACACCACGTTGCTGATGCCGTGTTCTGCGGCGCTGGACTCGACGCGCACGTCACCGGGGGAGAGGTACTTGGCGAACTGCCCCATCCCGTACAGCTCGTCGCGGACCGTGAAGTCCTTGGTCGTCGTGTTCACCGTGACCAGCCGGTTGGGCCACTTGGTGGTGGCGCCGACCTTCTCCCAGTCGATGTTGTTGTCCCGGGCGGGTGTCCAGTGCAGAGTCCCGCCATCCTGGTCCGTGGTCTGGGCCCACAGGATGTAGGAGCCGGCATCGAGACGGAAGTCGCTGAGGATGGTCTGCGGCGGGGGCGTCGTCGAAGATGCGGTGGTAGTTCTTGGTCGCCGTGCTGTTGGGATCCCGCCAGTCCCAGAAGTTGAAGTCATGCACGTAGAGCTGGGTATCGAGGTGGGCAGCCCGGAACTCGCGCTTCATGGCCAGGGCCAGCTTCTGCTGCTGGGCGATGCTGATGTCCATGGCCGGGTAGACCACGTCCATGCCCGGCTCGTTCAGCAGTGTCAGGGCGTCAACGGGTATTCCGTGCCGGGCGTAGGCCTGGACGTACTTGACGTAGTAGCGCGCGAACACATCGATGCAGTCGTCGCGCAGCTTGCCGACCTGGTAGTAGTCGGTGGTGCTGCCGGGCTTGAGTGCGACCTCGCCGGTGAACTGGTTGTTCGTCTTCATCCACGCCGGTGCGCTCCATGCGGAGGCGAAGAAGGTTGCCTTCGGGTTGTAGCGCTGGATCAGCTTGATGGTGTCGACGATGTGCAGGTCGATGTCCCGCTGGATGGAGAAGTGCTTGAGACCGAAGTCCTCCGTGACGCCTGCGGGGAGGTCGTCCTCCGACCAGAACGGGAGATGTTCGATCAGGTCGGGGCTGCCGATCGTCAACCGGAACCGGTCGAGGCCCGCACCGCTCTTCGGGTCGACCAGCAGCCGGATGGCGGCCTCGCGCTGGGCGGGGGTGAGCTTCCACAGGTTGGAGACGCTCGTCTCGTCGAGGGAGAACCCGATACCCGTGTACTTCTGCAGAGTGGTACTCGGATCGACGACCACACTGGCATCGGTGGCGGAGTCCGTGTCATTGCCCATGCGCAGACTGGGCAGCGGCTGCCATGCCTGCGCGCCGCCGGTGGAGTAGGTGCCGGTCACGACAGAGTTCTGCCGGGCCGGTTCGCGTGCTGCCCGGTCGGCGTGCGCGGTGGGACCCGTGCCGACCAGTGCGGTCAGTGCCGTGACGGCGATGGCGGCGATCGCGGTGAGAGAACGTCTCACAGCTTCTCCTGGAGTCTGGGGAGTGTCGGGGACTGATGCCGCGCCGGGTCGGTGGCGTACGGGCCGTTCCGGTGGCTGCGGCACACGTGATCAAGTGGTGTGCGAGTGCTGGCTGTTACGGCGTGGAGCCCGCAAGGCGGCGACGCAGCATGACTGCGCTTGTAAACCGGAGTCGGCGGGACCGCCGCCGTCGCCGCGGTACGAGCGCCGTGAAAGGCGTTCACTGTTACAGGTCCTGACGTGGCGACAGCCACCGCATCGCCCCCTCCCGCCTCAACGATGGGTTGGATCCAAGCAATTTCACTGGTGTTAAGTCAAGGCATGAAGAAAGTGAGCTTCGGTCGGGGATCACCGGCGGTCGGCGGCGCAGCGGGCGTCATCAGCGCTTCTGCGCAGGGAAGTTGGTGGAAGACAACCGCCTCGACCGGTCTGTGCAGCCGCGACGTCTGCGGGTCGCTCTGTCTGACCTATCGCCCTCGATCGCCGCCACACCGCAGGTCCGCTCCCGGCTCTTCGGCCCGGGTCTGATGGAGATCCGATCCCAGACCAGTCGCCCTTCCCGCCCGCCAACCCACACGGCACGACTCCGCGCCGGCGCGACCACTTGGCGGCCGCGGTCCTGTCACGGCTCTGGACAGGGAGCGGCACCTCTGAAGGGAACACAACGTCGTGGGGACGAGGGCGGGCTGCCCGGTGCACACCCGACAGAGGTGAGAGAGATGTCCGAGCCCGGAACGTGAGCCCGGGTTTGTCCGGCGAGGAGGTGCGGCTCGACGGATGCGGCTGCCGTGCCCGGTCCCATGCCGGCGGCGAACCACACAGCCCATCCCGGCGGCCCGATCCTCGACCTCAATGACGAAATGCGTGGTTCAGGCCAACCATGCGAATGCTCAGCCGGGTCGAATCGGCGCTTTCCGCCGACGCCCATATTTCCTCCCTCCCGAGTTCCCTTCCGAGGCCCCAACCGGCGTCGGGCGTCGGGCGGCATTTAATTCCGATCGGCCGGTCCTTTTGGTCAAGCACGTTCCCAATGCAGGGTCCCGTGCCCGTCGCTCTGCGGCGCAGGGACGCCGGGTTCGGGCGGCTCGGTGTCGCCGCTTGCACCGGGCCAGGGAGAGTGCGTGGCGGCTGCTTCGGCCCGTGCTCTGGGGCTCGACAAGGTCCCAGTGGCCGTCTTATGGCCAAAGGCGGACACTGGATGGTGTCCTCGTTGCCCGGGGAGTCCGTTCAGGGCTCCGCCGGGCAGAGCGACACCTGGGCGGCCGCATTGACAGTGTCGGCTACCGAGTATCTCAAGGGGCCTTTCACATGGTGCGATCTTCAGGAATTTCGACACCTGAACCCGATACATCGGAACACAACAACGGACACGTCGATTCAACAGTTGCTCTCCAGAACCATTTCGCTGAAATCCTCGCCGAAGTCCTGCAGACGGACAAGGTGGCGATCGACAGTAACTTCTTCGAGGAGTTGGGTGCGAATTCCTTGGTGATGGCGCAGTTCTGCGCACGGGTCAGGAAGCGGGCGGACCTGCCTTCGGCCTCCATCAAGGACATTTATCAGAACCCGACGATCCGGAGTCTCGCCGCTGCCATGAGTGAGGCCGATCCCGGGCCCTCCGAGCCGCCGACGACGACGGCCGAGGAAGTGCCCCGCACGAGTACGCTTCGCTACGTCCTCTGCGGAACAATGCAACTGCTGCTCTTCCTGGGATACGTGTTCGCCCTCGGAGTGGCAGCCGCCCGCGGGTACAACTGGGTCGCCGCAGGCGAGGATGTACCCCATATCTACCTCCGGGCAGTGGTCTTCGGCGGTGTCGCCTTCGCCGCTCTGACCGCCTTCCCGATCGCGGCCAAATGGATTCTCGTGGGCCGCTGGAAACCCCGTGAGTTTCCCCTGTGGGGATTCACATACCTACGTTTTTGGATCATCAGGGTCCTGCTGCACGCCAACCCGATGTTCTTCTTCGTGGGCAATCCGCTCTATGTGGTCTACCTGCGATGCCTCGGCGCGCGCATCGGCAGCGGGGTCACGATCCTCTCCCGCCGTATACCGGTCTGTACGGACCTGCTCACGATCGGCGCGGATACAGTCCTGCGCAAGGAGTCGTTCTTCCTGTGCTACCGGGCGCAAGCAGGGCGTATCCAGACCGGCAGGGTCACCTTCGGCAGGAACGCCGTGGTCGGGGAGAAGACCGTGCTCGACATCAACACCTCGCTCGGCGACCATGCGCAGCTCGGCCATGCGTCCTCGCTGCACAGCGGCCAGAACGTACCAGCCGGCGAGTACTGGCACGGTTCACCGGCGCAACGCGCACAGATCAGCGCGATTCGGGTGCCGCCGGCGCGGTGCGGTCCAGTGCGCCGTACCGCCTACGGCCTGGTCACCATATTGCAGGTCCTCCTGGTGGTCGTGCCGCTGGCTGTGGGCGGCTCGTACATGCTGCTGGCCACGGCTCCTACGGTGGCCCACATCGTCGGGTCCGAGTCGACGTCCGCGGAAATCACCTCGGCGCGGTTCTACACGGACGCGCTGCGCACGTCCCTGGTGGTCTTCTTCGGGTTCGTCGTCCTGGGCACCGCCGCGTTGTGCACGATTCCGCGTCTGCTGGGCCGACTGGTCAAGCCCGATACGGTCTATCCGCTGTACGGCCTGCATTACTCGGTTCACCGCACGATCGCACGGACAACCAACGTCAAGTTCTTCAAGCGACTTTTCGGCGACAGCTCCTTCATCGTGCACTACCTGAGGGGGCTGGGATACAAGCTTGCCCCGGTGCAGCAGACGGGCTCGAACTTCGGCACTGAAGTGGAACACGAGTCGCCGTTCCATAGTGCTGTGGGCACCGGAACGATGGTGGCCGACGGGCTGTCCGTGGTGAACGCCGATTACTCCAGCACGTCATTCCGTGTCTCGCGGGCAGCGATAGGCCGGGACAATTTCATCGGGAACAATATCGCCTTCCCTGCCGGCGCCCGGACGGGCGACAATTGTCTGCTGGCGACAAAGGTGATGGTGCCGCTCGACGGCCAGGTCCGCGAGGGAGTCGGTCTGTTGGGCTCGCCGCCCTTCGAGATCCCGCGGTCGGTGGAGCGGGACAGCCGCTTCGACCACTTGCTCTCCCCTGACGAGCTACCCCGCCACCTCGCCGTGAAGAACCACTACAACCTGCGCACCATCGGTTTGTTCCTGGCGCTCGGCTGGCTGTATCTCTTCGTGATCACCCTCCTCGGCATGTCAGCCGCTTCGTCGCCCGGGGTCGTGGGACACGTCATGTTCGCCGTGTCCGCGGCGGTCACCCTGGTGTTCACGTCGTTCTACCTCATCCTCGTGGAACGCCTGGCCGGAGGATTCCGCAGACTGCGGCCGAAACTGTGCTCGATCTACCACCGGGACTTCTGGCTGCACGAGCGCTTGTGGAAGCTGCCGGTCGAATATTTCCATATCTTCAACGGGACCCCCTTCAAACCGTTGGCCTGGCGCTTGATGGGCGCCCGGGTCGGCAAACGGGTCTTCGACGACGGCTGCTATCTGACCGAGCGCACACTCGCCACCATCGGCGACGACTGCACCCTCAACCTCGGCAGCAGGATCCAGTGCCACTCGCAGGAGGACGGGACTTTCAAATCCGATTACATCGAGCTGGGCAACGGTGTCACCCTCGGTGTGGCGGCCCACGTCCACTACGGCGTGATCATGGGAGAAGGTGCCACGCTGGCACCTGACTCATTCCTCATGAAGGGCGAAGAAGTCCCCCGGATGGCCCAATGGCTCGGAAACCCCGCCACGGAGGCGAAAGCCGCCAAGCAGCGTTGCGCGGTACGGGCGCCGTGACCTGACCCTACGGTGGGCCGGCAGGCCCACGCGGTGCGTCCTGCGCCCGGGCACGGGCGCAGGACGCACCGCGTTACTCAGCGCCATCGGTCTCCGGGTGGCCGGGGGCCCAGTGCTCTGGACGTGGGGCGATGCTCTCGAAGAGGTTGGCGATCAGCTGGTCGGCGAATTCGGGGGTCAGGGGCTCCGCCGGCATGAGCAGCCGGTGGTAGCAGGCACCCCAGAGCTGGTCGACGACCGTCTCGAGGTCGGCGTCCTCGCGGACCTGCCCCGACTGCCGTGCGAGCGTGAGGCGGTCCACGGCGAGTTCGCGGCGCTGGCGGACGTAATGAGCTGTCAGCGCGGCCGCCAGTTCGGGATCGCTCTGAGCGGCTCCGATGAGTTCGGCGACGACGAGGCCGTTGTGGCGCAGGTGGTCGACGAATGCGTGGAGCTGGGTGCTGAGGTCGCGCCGGACGTCACCCGTGTCGGGAAAGGCGAGGGTGTCCTCCACGGCATCGGAGTAGGCCTCGAACGCGAGTGCCCCGGGCGATGACCACCACTTGTAGAGGGTCATCTTGCTGACGCCGGCACGTTCGGCGACCTTCGCGAAGGTCGCGCTTCGTATGCCCTCCGAGAACAGCAGCTCGGCCGTCGCGGCCAGGGCTGCCCGGCGTACGTCCTCCGCACGGCGGCGACCGCGCCCCGGCTTGAGCCGAGGAGCGTCGGGGACATCGGTTCGCTCCATGTGCGTACTCCACGTTCGTCAGTGCCCTGCAACGGCGGCACCCCTCAGGCCCTCGAAGTATATAGACACTCAGTCCACATATGTTAGTGTACGAGTCGTCCATATAACTGAGGAGGGGTCTCCATGACCACCATTGAGCAGGGACCCGAGCGCGTCGCGATCGTGACCGGAGGGTCCGGCGGGATCGGAGGGGCGGTCGCTCGCCGGCTGGCAGCCAGCGGGATGAAGGTCGTCGTGCACTACGCGGGAAGCGCCGAGCGGGCCAAGGAGGTCGTGGAGTCGATCACCGCGGCCGGTGGAGAGGCAAGTGCAGTGCCGGGAGACGTCGCTGAGGCTGTGGAGGTGGAGCGGCTCTTCGATGTCACCGAGGAGCGCTACGGCCGGGTCGACGTCGTGGTCAACACGGCCGGGATCATGTTGCTGGCGCCGGTGGCCGAGATGGACCTGGACGCGTTCGACCGGATGCACCGGATCAATGTGCGGGGCGCCTTCGTGGTCTCGCAGCTTGCCGCGCGCAGGTTGCGGAAGGGCGGTGCGCTGATCAACATCTCGACTTCCATCACGCGGTTGCAGCAGCCGACCTATGGCGCCTACGCGGCGACCAAGGGTGCGGTCGAGGCCATGACGCTGATTCTCGCCCGTGAGATGCGCGGCCGGGACATCACGGTGAACGCGGTGGCTCCAGGGCCGACCGCCACGCCGCTGTTCCTGGACGGCAAGAGCGAGCAGCTGATCAACCAGATCGCCTCCGCCCCGCCGCTCGAGCGACTCGGTACCCCCGAGGACATCGCTGAGGCCGTCGCCTTCCTGGCCGGACCCGGTCGGTGGGTCAACGGCCAGGTCCTCTACACCAACGGCGGCATCGCCTAGCGCCCTCGTCCGTCGGCGCCCCTGTTCTCGGCCAGGGTGACGCCTATCCTCAGGCGGCTCGAGTGGTGCGCAGCGATCTGAACGCGGCCCGGAGCTCCTTCGTGAAGATGTCCGGCACCTCCCAGGCCGCGAAGTGGCCGCCGCTCGGGGCTTTGTTGAAATAGATGAGCTTGTGGTAGCTGCGCTCGGCCCAACTCCGTGGTGCCTGGTAGATCTCGCCGGGAAACACGGTGATGGCGGCCGGGACGGAGACCGACACGGCGTTGAAGTTGTTGGCGTTGTTCTCCCAGTAGAGGCGAGCCGAAGAGACCGCGGTGTTGGTCACCCAGTAGAGCGTGATGTCGTCGAGCATCTCGTCCACGGTGAGCACCCGCTGGGGTTCGCCGCCGCTGTACGTCCACGCGGCGAACTTGTCGTACATCCATGCGGCCAATCCGGCCGGCGAGTCCGACAGCCCGTATCCCAGGGTCTGTGGCCGGGTGACCATGATGGCCGAGTAGCCCGAGCCCGTCTTGTAGAAGGTGGCCAGTTTGTCGTATGCGGCTTTCTCGTCGGCGGACAGCCCGGCTGGGGCCGGGTCGCCGCAGGCCAGTTTCTCTGCGATATCCGGGGGTACGGTGGCCGGGAAATTCACATGGATACCGAGCAATCCTGCGGGTCGCTGCATCGCCAGTCTGTCCGAGATCACCGCACCCCAGTCGCCGCCCTGGGAAACATAGTGCTTGTACCCCAGGCGCTCCATCAATGTGGCCCATGCGCGCGCAATGCGGTCGGGGCCCCAGCCGGTGCTCGACGGTCTTTCCGAAAAGCCGTAGCCGGGTATGGAGGGTATGACGAGGTGAAAGGCTTCGTCGGCGCGGCCGTCATGGGCTGTTGGGTTGGTGAGCGGGTCGATCACCTTGAGAAATTCCAGGATCGAGCCAGGCCAGCCATGGGTCAGGATCATCGGCAGGGCATGCGGATGGCGGGAGCGCACGTGGATGAAATGGATATCGAGTCCGTCGATCTTGGTCATGAACTGCGGCAAGGAATTCAACTTTGCCTCGACGTTCCGCCAGTTGTAGGAAGCTCCCCAGTAGCGCGTGAGGTTTTGCATCGTGGCCAACTGGACGCCTTGAGACTGATCGCCGACAGTCTCACGGTCGGGCCAACGTGTCGCCATGATGCGCCGACGGAGATCGGCAAGATCCTCTTCTGCGATATTGATGCGGAAGGGACGAATGCCCGCGCTTTCGTGTGTCGCAGTCGGCGTCCGAAGGGGCAGGTCGAAAGCCCCTGTGGTCGCCGCGGTCATAGCGGCAGCCGAGGCGGAAAGGAACGTGCGCCGAGAGTGCCGCGAGGGGGTTTCGGGCATGGCAGACCTCCTTGGGTGATGCGCAGGCTTTCGCGAAGGGACTCGCGACGACGTCACGCCCCAAATTGCCCAACGGCGAAGAGAGTGATCTGGCAGGGAATTCCTGCGAGCCAGGGCTGCGACATCCAGCAGGCAGCGGCAGGCGCCGATGAAATGCTTGGTCCACCACGGGTATCGTGACTGAACGTAACGTTATGCAGCATTGTGTGAACTCGCAACTCGGGCCCCGGATCTGGCGACGAGCTGCAGGTCAGCCGAGCAGCGGGCCGCAGATAGTGGAGGGCAGGGCAGTGAGGGCCTGGCCTTCCGGGCGGTCGACGGGCCCACCGGCCCATGCAGTGCCCTGAGTGCGCGCCTGACCGGTCGAGCCGAGTCGGGCCCGAGTCGCACGAGAGGGGCAGGCCGACGGGAAACGCCCCTGGGCCGGCCTGCCCCTCTGCTCTGTGTGCCGTCAGGTCTGCGCCGGACTTACGGGTAACTGACCAGGTAGGCCACATTGTTGCTTGCGGTGACCTGGTTGCCGGTGTTGTCGATGATGTGGTTGATGGTTCCGGCGCCGCCCAGGACCGTGGTCACCATGCTGTGGAACTTGACCGTGGACGTGGTGGGCGCCTCGATGCCATGGCCGAGTACCACGGAGGGGTTGTCGCGGAGGTAGGCATACACACCCACACCCCATGCCTCGTGGGAGGTGACCGAGTTGGCGACCTTGTACGAGGCGTAGCCGAGGTCGCCTCCACTCGTGGTCCAACTGGACTGGTTGGGCACGTCGTAGGGAGTCTCGCTCTGGTAGAAGTACGTGCGGCCGCCGTTGCCGTTCCAGGTGGTCTGGTACTTCTGGTAGTGCTCGACCGCCAGACAGTACATGGTGACGTTGTTGCCGTTGACGATCAGCCCGTTGACGGCGGGGTTCGTCGTCCAGCCGACGCCGTTGGAGTGGTCCCCACGCCACAGCCACAGGTCGTCGCCGATGACGTCATTGCTGTTGATCACCAGTGTCTGGGTGGCCTTGCCGGCGATGTCCCCGCCGATGCGGAAGAAGACATCGTGCAGCACGATCGGGTCGGCGGAGTGACTGGCGCTGGAGCCGGTCGGGCCGACCTGCATCAGGGTGTTGGAGTTGGTGGTGTTCGCACTGATCAACAAACCGGCGATGTCGATGCCGTCGACGTCGGCCGTGGTGATCGCGGTGACGCCGTTGTCCGGCACGAGGGTGGCCAGGCCCAGTCCGAGGACCACCGTGTCGGGTCGGGTGATGTTCAGAGGCGCCGAGAGGTGATACACGCCAGGGGTGACGATCAGGTTCTGACCCGCGGCAAGCGCGTTGTTGATCGTCGTGGCGGTATCACCGGGCTTGACTATGTAGAACTTGCTGATGGGCAGCGAACTGCCCGGAGCGGTTCCGTTGACCCAGTCCGGGCCCTGCACATTGGTGCGCACCGACGGAACGAACACCTGCCAGTTGCCTGAGTCGTCGACGTAGATGAACGGCTTCTCGCGCATCACCGGGCTCTGGGCGACGGTGGTGTACTGCGGATTGGGGAAGCTGGTCGCCGGTGCGCCGGTGTCGCCAACGAAGACCATGTTCCAGTTGTGCCCGGTCCAGCCGCCGTTCAGGGCGCTGTTCTGGGTGAGGAACTGCTGCTGGGTCCCGGAGTTGATCTGGCCCGAGATCCGGGAGTTGCCGATGTAGCCGCCGCTGGACCAGTTGGTGCTGGTGCCGTGGATGTCGTCCCAGAGCTTCATGTTGCCGTGCACGTCCATCCGCCGGAACGGATCGGCCTGCGAGACGGCCCACATGGTGCTGCCAGAGCTGGGGCTCACCGACATGTTCTCGACGTCGCGCCAGAAGTTCTGGGTGGCGTTGCCGTCGTTGGTGTGGCCCTCGACGTGCACACCGCCGCCGGTGATCGACACCTGGGTCGGTGACAGACCCAGCCCGGAGACCTGGGTGTAGTAGCCGACCGGTATGTCGACGTTGTACGTGCCGGGCGTGAACAGCAGGGCGTTGCGCTGGGTGCCGAACTCGTTGGTCTGCTGGGTGCTGTAGACCGAGTTGATCTTCGACTGGATGGTGGACACCGGCATCGACGGATCGAACACCGTCACATTGGGGCCGAAGTCCGGGGTGTTGGGCGGCGGGGTGATGCCGCCGGAGAGAGAAAAGGACTGGGCGCTGGTGCCGTTGCAGGTGTACTGCTGTAGTTGGACGCTGTCGGCGGTGGACGCGGACGGCACATCGAGGCACTTGCCGCTGTTGCGGTTGACGAAGTGGTACCCGCCGGAGGCCTCTGCGACCGGCAGCCACTGCTGGTTGGCACCGCCGCCGTAGAGCCACAGCTGGGTCAGCGCACCGTCGGCGGTGGAGACGTCGGTCTCGTCCCAGACCTGATTCGGTGCGGAGGCCGCCCCGATCCGGTAGTAGCCGCTGTCGGTGGCGGTGAACTGCCAGGACTGGGCGCCGGTGCCGTTGCACGTGTACTGCTGCACGGCCGTGCCGTTGCCGGTGGCCGCGGCACGTGCGTCCACGCACTTGCCGCTGTTGGCGTTGACGACGGTGGTGGGGGAGGTGGGGATGGTCGCCGCGCCGGCGCTCGGTGCGGCGAGCAGCGTGATGCCGGCGACGGCCAGCAGCAGAACGGCGGTTGTGAGAGCGGCTGTGCGTCTGCGGGGACGGGGGGCTCGGACGAGCACCGCGAGAACGTCGGTCACACGTGTCTCCTCGGTCGCGTTGGGGTCGCGCGATGTTGGTCGGAAGGTAGGCGCCGCCCGCCGGGCCGTCAATACACAACAAAAAATAAGCCGTGAACTATGCTGCCAGGAAAGGGAACTGAGCTGGTAGGCGCTGTCACGAACGGACGGTTGAGTCCTGTATCTACAGGAGTCCCCCTCGCCCGTCGGCGATGAACCGCGTCAAGGACTCCTCCAGCAGCTCCAGAAACTGCCGCAGGTCGTCGGCCACCCTGTCAAGTTCCAGTTGAAGGTGATGAGGTCAGCGGCGGCGAGGTTCAGGTGGGCGAGCGCGCGCGACGCGGCCAGGTCGTCATAGCCGGCCAGCCGGACGGCTCCGGTCAGTAGGCTCCTATCTGCGCGACCGGGGTGTAGGTTCCTGCGCGACGGCCAACTCAAGGGCGACGCCATCCACACCGTGACACTCGGCGCCGTCCGGCGGTACGACCCGCTCTTGACCCTAGGGGTCAGAGTCATCCCCTAGCGCATCCGAGGTCAAAGGGTCCGGGGCCGATACGCCTGTCGGACCCAGGTGTGGTCGCCATCGGGTTGAGCGCTACGGAGACCTGGCAACAGCCGAGGCACGGGCTCAGGAGCAAGCTCCGACCCCACTGCGGTGAGATTATGTGAGTATTTGAGGCAAATGAGAGCTTGATGAGCATTCTCTTATCAGGGTGGTGTTTTTCCGTTTTGGGCGATTCGGGCGTGCAGGATCTGATTCATCCCGGCCCACCCGGCCAGGCGACCTGACGGAGCATCACGCTCCATCGAACGGAGAGGACACCCTCGATGAGTAACAGAATCAAGCGGGCCGC
Organism: Streptomyces sp. NPDC001156; assembly: GCF_053598275.1. Classification (NCBI taxonomy): domain Bacteria; kingdom Bacillati; phylum Actinomycetota; class Actinomycetes; order Kitasatosporales; family Streptomycetaceae; genus Streptomyces; species Streptomyces sp. NPDC001156. The sequence continues at coordinate 13,389 of NZ_JBSFJX010000205.1, forward strand.
GGCCCTTGGCGTGGCGACGATCGCGATGAGCGCCGGGGTCGTGCTCGGGACGGTCGGCAGCGCCTCCGCCGCCACGGCTTACCACGGCCCGGATCGTGACCACGCCCGGCACGGCTGGCACGACTCGAACTACGGGAACCGGGGGCGGAACCTGGGTCACTACAGGCACCACCACCACAAGCGGTACGGCCACGAGGGGCGCGCCTGGCACACCAGCGACCGCGACTGCCGCCGCTAGACCCGGCCCAGGCTTCACTTTCACAGAGGCGTTGAGCCGCTTCACCAAATGCCTCCGATTCCTCCCCGGCCTTCAGGCCGGGGAGGAATCGGACCCCTGCGGAGCAGGGCAGGAAACGGGGTTTCGCCCCCAGGGCGAAAGACCGCCCACATGATCGG
>NZ_JBSFJX010000206.1:0-13655 GCF_053598275.1 Streptomyces sp. NPDC001156
GTCGCGAAGCGCTCCGGCAACCGGCCCGTCGACAACCACCCTACGAACCAACCCCCGAGATCACCACGATCTGCTTGACGTCCGTTAGGAACTCATCAGTGCCCGCCATGCGCCGTGCGCGCTGCAACACTACGAACAAGTACATGCTCGTGCACACTCACACACACTCCTACACATCCGAAACCGAACAGCTCCCAACCCCACGCCGGTTCTCCCCCAGCTCACCAATGACAGCGACGAGGTGTTCCCTGCATGACCGGCCCGCTGCAGCCGTGGCGCCCAAAGGACTTCGACGAGCGCTGTGAGACGTGTGGCGCGCCTTAAGGCCGGCTGTGCAAGCCGTCGTGCGACACCGGCTACACCGCCGAAGACGCCCGCCGTGACGCCGAGCGCTGCCAGGAGGCCGCGGCAGCGCCGCCATACCGCCCCGCACCGGGCACTTGTCCCGGCCATCCCAAGGAGTGAAGGCGCCACGATGCCACCGGAGTTGGCCACCCAGGAGCAGTTCGACGCGTTCGCCGACGAGGTGGCGCGCAGGCTGGGCACGCACACTGCCGGACCGATCCGCTGCCCCCGTACGCGCGCGGTCTCGCGCGGCTGGTCGTCGACGGCGACGGCCGCGCCCTGCGCCTGTGCCAGCCCGACGCGCGCCGCCCCGACCGGCTGAAGGTGTACGCCGCGCTACCGGACGAAACCCACGTGCGGGCACCGTCGATCGGGGTGACGGCCGGCAGCGCCGACCATGTGGCCCGCGAGATCACGCGGCGGCTGTATCCGCTGCAGGCCCAGGCCGCGCGGCAGGTCGCCGAACTCACCGCGAAGCAGCAGGCGGAGGCCCAGGGGCGCGGCGCCGTCGCCGACACCCTGGCCGGCCAACTGCCCGGCGCACGCGTCTCCAAGGAACAGCGCCGTACGCGGGTTGTCTGGCGGCGCGAGTCCAGGCCGTCCGGGGAGCCCGCCACGTCGAGGTGGAGGACGTGTGCGCGATCGTCGGCCCCTTTGGCGGCCGGGTACAGGTGGAGGCGACCGGCCGTCCCAGCTCCGTGATCCCCATGCTGGCCGCCTTCGCCCAGGCGGACCGGGACTGAAGCCGCAGGTCAGCACCTCACCGCACGCTCGGTGCGCGCCGGGGCGTGGTAAATCCCGTGGGGCGCGCCGGAGGCGCTTGTGATTGCTCTATCTCCCGACGGAGCCGCAAGATCGCGCCCGGTATGGCCGCTCATGAGGAGCCCACGCGGAGCGTCGGCGACTGACGACAATGCGGCCGGGCACCAGCTATCGGCCACCGACGCCCCCATGGCCGGCCGGCCTTAGTTGCCGGTGCCTGCCTCGTCGGTCGTGCCGGCGAACGGCACAGTAAGACAGGCGAGCCGCGCCCCAGCCATTCCTGCCTCGCCGGGCTTCGTCGCCGTCCCGTGCTCGTGGATGATCACGGACCGGGCCTCGCCCGGCCGGAAGCCCCAGTCATGCCAGGATTCGACGGTGGCACGGCCCTGGGCGTCGGTCCTGAAGTCCAGCCACACCTCGTTCTCGGAGTTCGCGTAGGCAGGGTCGGTAGAAGGCTGGTTGGGGTCCTTGACGTCCTGGTAGTGCGGACCCGAGGCATCCGGGGTGCGGCCACACGGCTTGGTGTGCACATGCGCTCCATACACGCGGTTCGGGAGCAGCCCGCTCACCTGGAGCCGAACACTGGTGGCCGCGCCGCCGACGGGACCGCCCACCTGCTCGACGACGGAAATGCGAGCGCCCACGGGCACCGTCTTCGCGTCGTACGTCAGCGGCTGCGACGGATGGAACGGCGAAGACGGCACGAACTGCCCCTCCACCTTCACCGTGCGGGAGCCGTCATCCGCGAATGCCGAGGTGGCCGGCAGCGCGAGCACTGCTGTGACGGCAAGGGCGGCGGAGGCTTTACGAAGAATCCTCATGAGCGGTCTCCCTCGACAAAGCACGATGGGCGGTCCGGCGGGATGGCCGTCCCACCGTACGGGCCAACGATTCCGCGCCACGCGTAGAAGGCGTCCGTTGGAGTGAAGCGGTCGAGCAGGCGCACTCTCGAAAGGCCCCCACAGTGGCAGGCGCACCGATGACACCGACCCAAGCGTCGTCCCCTGAAATCCTCAAGGCCGTGCCGGATCCGGTCGAGCAGAGTAATCAGCCGCATCGGGCGGAGATGGCGCTCCACGCGCCCCGTGCTACCCACACCCAACCTGACCTGCATCTATGTACGCGTCAGAGGCGGGTTCACACTCAGATACAACACACTATTATAGAAGTTGCTGGGAGTGGCCCCACCCTCCCGTCCCGCAGGAGGACGCATGCAGCGGTGCCGGTGGACCTTCCACACCATCGACAAGTTGGAGGTGCACTCCGGCGACCGGCTATGGCCCACCACGTCGTGAGACGTCCGCATGTCAGTGGGCGGCCGTTGCAGCCGACCGCCAGACGCAATCCGCCGGCCGATCGGGGCGCCCAGCCCACCGACGTCCCGCCCGCCAATCCGTCGGGCCGGGCCTGTGCCGCTCGAAAAGCGTGGTCGGCGTGAGGGCGAATACGTGGCGCCAGCGTTCCTGCGGGACCAGCCGGGAAAGGACGGCGAGCCAGATCCGGTCGGCCGGCTCATAGCGGACCCGGGCGATCTGGCGGCGCAGCACCGCGTTCTCGTGCCGTAACGCCAAGACTTCCGCATCCTTGGCCACGCGGCTGCGCAGCACGGCAGCGGGCACCCTGATCAGATTGTGGACCAGCGTGGTGAGGATCGACAGGGGCATCGACAGATCGTCCCAGGCGCTGTGCAGGCCGCCGCCCTGCGTGGAGAAGCTGCAGGCCAGACCCAGAATCGTATTTCCGAGCGGGACAGGTGCCGGCGGGCCTCAGCGTTGGTTGGGCGCTGGGTTGGTCAAGGGCGGCGGGTCTTGCTCAGGATCACGTCCAGGCACCCTCCGGGGAGATCCACAACCCCGTCGAAGTCATCCAGGGTGACCCCGTGGCGTCCGGCGGCGAACAGCAGGTCCTCCAGCAGGAGCCGGGCGGCCGTACGCTGCTGGGCGGTGATCGGCTCCCCCGGGCGCTTCACCATTGCGATCCGGTCCTCAGTGGTGCGGCCCTTGCTGTCCGTGTACGCGGTGTATGTCACTGGTTTGCCGCCTTTCAACGCCGAATCGTCGTACGGGACAGCGCGGCCAACTCCGTGTACGTCACTGGTCTGCCGCCTTCCAGCGCCGAATCGTCGTACGGGACAGCCCGGTTAACTCCGTGATCCGGCGCTCCGGGACCTCCACGGACACCGCCCGGAGGACCGCTGCCCCGGCCCGCCCCGGTCCCCGACTGCGCACCGCGCGTGCCGTGCACCCGGCGCAGGCCCGGCTGCGGCCACTGGTACAGCCGCGCGGTCACCGACGTGTCCCGCGCAGGTCCACCTCCACCTGCTAGACCACCCGGCCGTCCGCGTAGTCCTGACGCGCCAGGACCGGCGCGTATCGCCACGCCCCGTGCGAGAACACCTTAAGCGCGGGCCGGTCCCCGACCAGCCACGTCGACACCTTCGGCGGCGGCCCGTCCGAGGACCGCCACGGCCGCGCCTCCTCGGGCTCGGGCGGGTCGGCGGCAGTATCCATGCGACCGAGCGTAGACGCGCCACGCCCGGCCCCGGGACTGGAACAGCGGTTGGCGCTAGGGATTGATCTTGCTGGCTACTCGGTCTCCGTGGGGTGGAGGACCTGGTCCTGGAGACGCTGCCGGAGGTCGGCTTCCTCCGGCGTGAGCGGATTGCCCGGCCGTCGGATGCGGACTCGGCGAGGGCGGGGGATCTCGTCGGCGTTCTGGAGATCGGCGAAGTCGGCGTGGGCCTGGACGACGACCCCGGGGTACGCCTCCTGCCTTTGTTGGTAGTAGACCCGGCCCGGCCGACTCCGCCCTGCTCAGCGCGGTGTTGGCCGGGCTTCACCATGCCCGCCTCCGACCAGGCGGCTGCCGCGTGTTGCGATGACAGGATGCTGGGCTCAACCAGCCAATCAGTCACGACCACGTGCGGTAAGTGATCGGACGGAGGTGTAGACGAGTCCACACCTCACCCCTGCCTGCCGCACGTACGGCTCGCGGCATGACACAGGCCAGCCCTCCGGGCCGCTGCAGACGGCGAGCGCGTCCGCACAGTGTCGCCATCTGAAGCGGCATCGACTGCATAAGGGCCGCCCACACCGGGGAGGTCGCCGACGGCGACCGGCTGACTCGATCATGGTAACCAGAGGGGGAGGATACGGCGCGGACCGGGAAGCATCATGGAGGGATGACCAATAAGAGCGAGCTGGCGGCATTCCTGCGATCACGCCGGGAACACTTGAAACCTGAACTAGTGGGGTTGTCTTCCTCTGGCCGGCGGCGAACCCCCGGGCTTCGGCGAGTGGAGCTCGCCATGCTCGCCGGCTTGAGTGTGGAATACCTGGAACGGCTGGAGCAGGGCCGGAACCTCAATCCCTCCGTCACGGTGCTCGCCGCTCTTGCCCAGGCGCTGCGGCTCTCCGATGACGACAAACGGCACCTTGCGATGCTGGCCATGAAACGGCACAGCGCCGAGCTCTGGCCGGCTCCCCGCCCGGTCAGCGATGAGCCACGCCCGACGGTGCGTGTACTGCTGGATCATCTTGATCCCACCCCGGCGTTCCTGCTCGGGCCGATCTGCAACGTTGTGGCATGGAACAAGGCGTGGGAAACCGTGGTCAGGCCGCTGGGAGTGCTGGATGAGGACCCTCCCAACTTGCTCCGCAATCACTTTCTGAACCCCCGGGGGCGCCGGGTATTCGCCGACAACGATTGGGCAGCTGCCGCGGACGAGCTCGTCGGCTGGCTGCGCTCCGCCCAACCGGACTGGGGCGACGACCACGAGTTCCGTGCCCTGGTCGACGAACTGGGCACGGTTCCCGAGTTCGCGCGCCGATGGGCTGCCCACCCGATCGCATACCAGCAGTCAAGCGTCAAACGTCTCTTCCACCCCGATGCCGGAGCCCTGCACGTCGCTGTCGAGGTTCTCCGCGTCGGAGAGGCCGACCACTGGCTCCAGCTGTGGCTGCCCGACGAAGACACCACGCCCGCCATCAATGCACTTCTCTCCGCATCCCTCGACATCGCCCCGTCGCGGTAGCACTCCCGGCCGACGGCATACCGCGAGCAGGCCACAGTGCAGCCGCTTCGCCAACCCTGAGCAGGTCAGCGCCAGCGCGCAGTCCCTTGCCCGCCGGCTCTCTGCGTCGGCGCATCGGTGAGGAAGCCGGCTTCCACGCCGGGAACCGGATCGCACCACTCATCACAGCCGCTGTCGTTGGCATCGCCGACTGGAACAACGGCGGATTCCTCACATTCGTGGCGCCGGGCGCCGCAGGGAATAAGCGAAGCTGCTGATGCTGCGGACGTTTGCGGCGTAGACATCGGGCAGCGCCACACGGAAGAGGGTCTCTCCGACGTGGGGCAGTCCCATGTTCATCCAGCCCACCGCCCGGACGCCCGCCGCGAGCAGCTTGCGGTAGTAGTCGAGTCCCTCGTCCCGCACCGGGTCGACCTCGTTGACCGAGATCACGTGCGGCGGGAGCCCTTCCAGGTCGGCGGTCGTGGCCCGGGAGGGCCAGCAGGTCGCCTCGTCGAGGTTCTCCGAACCCGGGTCGTAGATCTCGGCGAGTGCCTGCATCATGTCGCGCTCGAGGACGTACCCGTCGTAGTCGGCCAGCGATGGCAGCTCCTCGCCGTCATGGGCCCACTTACCGTAGATGTAGGGGCATTGGGCATACACCCCGGAGATCGTGGAGAGGAAGCCCTCCCGTTTGGCCTTGATGGTCAGCGCGAGAGCGAGGTTCGCGCCACCTGACTCGCCCGATACCACGATGTTCGACACCCCCAGCTCGGCGGCATGCGTAGCGGCCCACTGCAAGCCGGCTGCACAGTCCTCGAGCCCGGCCGGGTACGGATGCGGCCCGAGCTTGCCCGCGCCATTGCGGAACTCGACACCAATGACGATCAGGCCGGTAGCGGCAAGTTCTTGCCGCCAGCGGGTGTAGCCGGCGCTCGTGGCCCCCGTGATGACCATGCCGCCGCCGTGTATGTGGTAAAGGCACGGCAGCGGGCCCTCCACGGTCTCCGGACGGGTCACGTACAGCTGGATCTGATGGCCATCCGCTGCCGTGACGGTGTGCGTCTCGGTTGTGACGCCCTCGACCTCAGGTAGGCCGGCGTTCATCGTGTGGAACATCGGCTCGGAGCCGGATTCGGCAGCGACGGCGAATTGCAGAAGCTCCGCACGTGCGGAACGGAAACTCACCGGTGGCGCCGACGCCAACTGGTCGAGCCCGAACGGCGCCAGCGCCGCTGCGGCACCTGGATGCAGCTGGGGATCGGTCTTGAGCGAGCGCTCAGGGGCACCGAGACGTCTCGGAGCGCCATCGCGAAGCTCCCCGGCAGATTCAGCCGTCACGGCCGACTCCTTCTTCAGGAAATGATGAGTACGGAATGCGGTCCAGGCATGCGAGTCACACCTGCGCGCTCGCGAGGTGGGGGCGGGACGGGCTCGCCCCCACGTGCCGCCGCACAGGATCATTCGTTCGCCGACGCGGTTCTCAGGCCATGGCTGCTGTCAGGCTTCCTCGGAAATCCGCCCGGGCTCAGCCCTTGAACAGTGCGCCAGACCCTGGGACCGGGGCGTAGGCCCCGAGCGCGGACAGCACCTGCCAGGACGTGGCGGTCGCAGCAGTGATGACTGGCAGGTCGACGGCGGCTTCGGCGGCGGGAATGGCCTCCAGTGAGGGCATCTGCACGCACGCACTCAGCACCACCGCGTCGGCCCCGCGCGTGTCGAGCCGACGCGCAATGTCCGGCAGCTGTCCCTGGTCGAGGCGCCCGACGGCGAGGTTGTCGTCCACCTCCAAACTGATCGCATCCTGGACCTCGATGCCTTCTCCCTCGATGTACTCGACTACGCGTGCGGTGAGAGGTTTGAGGTACGGGGTCACGAGGGAGACCTTGCGGGCACCGATGTGGTGCAGCCCGGCAACGAGAGCCCCTGCGCTCGACACGACGTCCACGGCTGCACCCGCCTCCGCCGACGTCTTGGTGAGCCGCTTTTCGATGTCACGGTGGGCTCCAGGGCCCTGAGCCATGATGGCGACCAGACATGCGTAGGCCATCACATCCACGGACGCATCGGCCAGCTCGACCGTCGCGCGATCGGCGTCCGCGTTCATCGCGGCGAGCTCGCTTTCACTCACCGTCTTCATCCGCATCCGGCTGGAGTGGAACGTGAACCGGTCGCCGGTTGTGGCCGCCACCCGGCGCAACACCTCGGGAACCTCGGTCTCCATCGTTGTGTTGGAACTCGGCACCAACAGTCCCACACGGTATGAACTCATCGATAGTCGCCTCTCGTTGTACATGTGGCTCGGCACTGGTGGTCTGTACTGCGACGCACAGGTGACGCCGCTCATCGGACCGCGCGTGAGTCGCCGGCAAGACCACCGGCGACTCGCGCGCGGACGAGAGGTTGTGAATAGGGCATCCGTTGATTTCGCCGGCACCCGAGATTGTGGATCCCGCCCGGCCCGCCCGATCACACCGGACTGTCTCCTTGCGCTCTGCTTCGACCGCTCACTATGACGATGCACGCCGCGTACCTGTGGTGGAACGCCCCAGGAATAGGCGTACTCGCAGGGCGAGGCTCCTTCTCGCAGGCGCGGCACCGGGTGGACGTCCATCGGTTTCGCTGAGGTTGGCCTGCCTGCCCACGGACCCACGCAGGCCCGGCCGGAACGTCACGCGCGTCACCTCACGGCGCTCACGCACGAAGGTCGTGCGGTTCGCATGGCTCGGCAATACCCAACGGCGCCGGCGCAGCGGCAGCGTCTCCCTGCGAGTACCCGTATCCCTGCGGCGTTCCACCACGGGGCACGTCGCGTCCATCGTCATGCCCAACGGTCGGACACAGTCGAAGGAGACAGTCCTATGGACATCAAGCCGATGCGATCGTGGATTCACCACAGCCGGGGCACGGTGCTGCGGCAGGCAGGCGTGGCACGGCACGAGTTGGGTGACCTGCATGAGGACATGCTCACGCGGCATGGCTTCGAGGGCCGAGACGCACACCTGTACCGACGCAACGAACCGACCGCCTGGAAGCGCGCCGAGGGAAGCGGGAACCACCTCGACATCGACGGGCGGCTGCTGGAGCCCTCCGACCTGACGCACGCCAATGGCGGCCCGCTGCGGCTGTTCCACAATCCCGATGTCTCCATCTGGGTGAGCCGGCGCAGCGCCAACATGACCTATTCGGCGCGCAACGCCGACGGGGACGAGCTGTACTTCGTGCACGAGGGCACGGGCACCTTCTACACCGAGTTCGGCCCGATCCCCTACGAGCCCGGTGATTACGTCGTCATGCCGAAGGGCGTGACATACCGGATCCGCCCCACTGGTCCGGTGAACTACTTCCTGATCGTCGAGACGACCGAGGAGCTCGGCTTCGCCGACATCGGCCCGCTGGGTCGCCGCGCTCCGTTCGACCCGGCCCTGTTGTATGTACCCTCCCCGGCCCTGGACGAGCTGGGCGACGGCCGTACCGAGGACGGCGAGTGGCCCGTACGGATCAAGCTGCATGGTGAGTACACCTCGGCGTTCTACGACTTCGACCCGATCGACGCCGAGGGGTGGAAGGGCGACCTGTTCCCATTCAAGATCAACATCCGGGACTTTCGACCGATCACCAGCGACCGCATCCATCTCATGCCGAGCGCACACAGTATTTTCGCCACGTCGACTGTCGTCGTGGGCAATCTCCTCCCCCGTCCGCTCGAGGCGGCTCCGGACGCGGAGCAATTCCCGCCATACCACCGCAACATGGACTACGACGAGTTCATGTTCACGCACAGCGGGACAGCTCTCGGTCTGCCCATAGCCCCAGCCAGCGTTTCGCTCACGCCGCGGGGGCTGCACCACGGCCTTCCCACCTCGGTCGAGGAGGAGCTTCGCAAGAACATCAAGCCGGGCGACCGTGCGGACTTCGAGTTCATTTTCGTGGACACGGCGCAATCGCTGACCCCCACGCCGGAGGCGCAGGCCAAGAAGCGCGAGGAGCAGATACTCCGGGTGGGTCTCGACCCAGTAACGATCACAGACAACGACGCATTCGAGGTACCGGACAATGACTGAGCAGCAGAAGAAGATCAGCACTGTGGGCGTCGGCATCATCGATTTCGATGCGCTGCCGACAGGGACCGAAACGACGGTCATCCCGGTCAACGCCTTTGACGGTGTGGCCTCACGCGGAATCCTCTACGCCCGGGGCGGCGAGCGGACGGTCGTGGTGGTGTCGCATCCCCGGGGCGACATGAGTCGGCACTACGCCGCTCCGGCGGTCCTGGAGGCCGGGTATGCCTTCTATGTCCACCAGCCCCGGAGCCTGAACAACGACGTCGACTGCGAGCACGAGCGGGTGTTGCTCGATCTCGCGGTCGGGCTGAGCCATCTGAAGAACGAGCGCGGCTTCGAGAAGATCGTGCTGCTGGGCAACAGCGGCGGCGGATCGCTTCTGGCGTTCTACCAGCAGCAGGCGAGCACGGCACCGCCGGGGCGGCTGACGGACACCGCGGCCGGGGAGCCGCTGGATCTGAACGCGGTGGAGATGCCCGGCGCGGATGGGTTCGTCCTGCTCGCAGCGCACCCCGGCCAGGGAGCGTTCATGCTGACCGGCATCGACCCTTCCGTGATCGACGAAGACGATCCGCTGGCGGTGGATCCGGACCTGGACATGTACAACCCGGCGAACGGGTTCCGCGAACCCCCGGAGCCCAGCACCTACTCCGAGGAATTCCTGGAGCGCTACCGCGCGGCGCAGCGGGCCCGCGTGGCCCGACTCGACGCCCGGGCCCGCGGGCTGATCGCCGACCAGCAGCGCCACCGGCAGCGGACGCAGGAGCCGGGGTTCGCCGACCTGCCGCTGGAGGAGCGCAACTACATCACCCGCCGCGCACTGGTCGGCCAGTACATGGTCGTCCACCGGACCGAGGCCGACCCGGCGTTCCTGGACGTGAGCCTGCACGCCTGGAAGTCCACCCGCAAGCCCGCCTCGATTCTCGGGCCCCGACCGGACGAGACGAACTACGCGCCCAACGGGTTCGGCCGGCTGATCACACCGCGCGCGTGGCTGAGCACCTGGTCAGGACTGTCGACACGGGCCAACCTGCTCAAGACGGTGGAGTCAGTACACGAACCACTGCTCGTGATCAACTTCACCGGGGACAACCTCGCCTTCCCCGACGACAACCAGACACAATTCCACGCCAGCCCGGCCGAGGACAAGACGATGCACTTCATCGAAGCCGACCACTTCGGCCTCCCCCTCCCGGAGCGGGAGAAGGCCCTGCAGACCCTCGTCGAATGGCTCGCTCCGCGCTTCCCCGCGGCGGAGAACCGCTGAGCAAATCATCTGGCCGGTGTGGTGGCGGCGCCCCGCCACCACACCGGTCGGGCATGGACCAAGAGAACTGTTATCTCGGTCGACCAGCAATGTGGAGGATCTTGTGAAGCAATTCGTCGTAACGCTTGAGTTCCCGGGCGGACCGCCGGACCAGAAAGTGGGTGCAGCGCAGGGAGTCCTCCTGGACGAGCTGTACGACGCGGGCACCCTCGTGCTCGCGGGCCCGTTCGTCGACGGCCGTGGCGGTATGGCCGTCCTACGCTGTGACTCCCTCGAGCAGGCGCGAGACATCTATCAGGACAGCCCGCTCATCCGCTCCGGCCAGGCAACCTTCCATGTGCGCGAATGGAACGTCGTGAGGGGATCGGTGCAACAGTAAGCGCCCACCACCAGTTGTCACGCGAGCGACCTGCCCGGTCGCCGGGCGCTGGCCCCGGACGTCGACGGCCACAGTGGAGGTCACCGCGCAGACCACCCCCGGGATCACCGAGACATTGATCGGCCGGGGTCCTGCACCAGTTGTTGCAGTCGGTCCCCGGCCTAGCGGGTGGACGGTCTGGTGGACAGTTCCGGCCGGGACGTCCGCCCGCCATCGGGTCGATTAGGCGGAAGCGGTCGTGACCGCCACCTCAGAGCAGACCCCGAAGAACGCCCCCACTGGCCGCAAAAGTCGATGCGCCCAAAGCGGCCTTTCACACAGGCAGCGGCCAGCACCATCACTCTTCCGTATTACGGCACTTCAGGAGGATCTATGACAAAAAGTGGATACGCGCTCATCGTGCGCTGCACCATCCGCGACGCCGACGCCGCTCGGCACTTCGACGCCCTTGTGGCTCGCACGCTGGAAGGCGTCCACAAGGAGCCGGGCGCCTTGGTCTATGTCAACCACATCCCCGACAACGAGCCCCTCCAGCGTGTCATCTACGAGTTCTACCCTGACGAAGCCGCCTTCCAGACCCACGTGAACCAGTCTCACACCCAGACGATGGCGAAGGAGGTCGAGCAGTACCTGGTGTCCATGGAGATAACCTTCCTGCACGAGCAGGCCGGTAAGCGGCCGGCGCAGGCGCCGTGAGACCACAGGCAAGCGAGATGGATCCGGACCGAGTAGACCGTATGAAGCGTTCGGGACCGTGACTGTCCGGGAGCTGAGGACCGATGCCCCCGCGTAACTTGACGCGGGTTGCCTACCGGTGAGCACGGTGGCGGGTAGTGCCGCAGTTACGGGAGGCACCGGATGTTGAGGCTGATCCTTGGGAGTGGACACCCTGACATCTGCTCACGCCGCGTGATCGGCTGGTCGATTGCTGATCACATGCGTACGTCCCTGGTGACCGACGCGATCGAGATGGCAGTCGCCGTCCGCGGCGGCCACGTCAACGGCGTCGTATTCCACACGGACAGCGGCGCCCAATACGTGAGCCGGACCTTCGCCGACGCCTGCCGACGACACGGCATCCGCCGCAGCATGGGGCGCGTCGGATCGAGCTATGACAATGCCCCTTCCAGGGCCTGAAGCGGGAGCTGGACCTCGAAGGCCCAGACGCGGCTCGAGCTGTTCCGCTGGCTCGCCTACTACAACCGGCGCCGTACGACTGCGTGTGCCACGAACATCACAGCGCCCGAACGGTGAGACGTATCGGGCAAAGCTCAACGCGAAAGGACCTTCAAATGACAGTCACCCCTGAGGAGATCACCGGAGAGGCTCGGGTGCGGCAACAGGCCCGCAAGAGGGCGGCATCGCTGAGCTACTCCACCGGTTTCGGCAACGAGCACAGCAGTGAGGCGCTGCCGGGGACGCTGCCGGAGGGACGCAACAACCCTCAGCACCCTGCGCACGGCTTGTACACGGAGTTGCTGTCCGGCACGGCGTTCACCGAACTCCGGCCGATCACCCGCCGGACCTGGCTCTACCGCATCCGTCCGTCGATCGTGCACCCGCCGTTCACGCGCATCGATCACAAAACCCTGCTCACGCCGCCGTTCACGGAGGTTCCCATAGAGCCGAGGCTGCTGTTCTGGGCGCCGAGGCCGGCGCCGGCGCCGGGAACCGACTTCGTCTCGGGGCTGTGGACCGTGGGCGGCAACGGCGACCCCGCCCTGCGCAACGGCATGGCGCTCCATTACTACACGGCCGACACGTCCATGACGGACCGCGTGTTCAGCAATGCCGACGGCGAAATGCTGATCATGCCCGAGCTGGGCGGCCTGCTCATCCACACCGAACTCGGTCTGCTGAGCGTGGAGCCCGGCTCGGTCGCCCTGATTCCCCGTGGCGTCAAGTTCCGCGTCGAGATCCTGGGTGCCGCCGGTCAGGAAGAGGCCCCGTCGTTCGTCCGCGGCTATGTGTGCGAAAACTTCGGCACGCCGTTCGCCCTCCCGGAACTCGGTCTGATCGGCGCCACGGGACTGGCGAACGCCCGCGATTTCCGTGCCCCCGTCGCCGCCTATGACAATGATGAGCGGCCGTTCGAGGTGATCCACAAGGTCGCCGGAAATCTCTGGAGCGCCACCTACGACCACTCTCCGCTGGACGTCGTGGCGTGGCACGGAAACAGCGTCCCCTTCGTCTACAACCTCTATGACTTCCAGGCCCTGGGCACGGTCAGCTACGACCACCCGGATCCTTCGCTGCTGACGGCGCTCACGTCGGTGACCAGCACACCGGGCCTGCCCAACATTGACTTCCTCATCGTGCCTTCCGTGTGGTCGGTTGCCGAGAACACCTTCCGGCCCCCGTGGTACCACCGCAACGTGAGCACCGAGTGGGTCGGCGTGATCGAGGAGGCGCCGAATCCGGGCGGCTACCGGCAGGGCATCAGCACACTGACCAACATGATGACCGCGCACGGGATGGGAGAACCCGTCTGGGAGGCCGCCACCCAGGCCGACCTCGTACCGGAGAAGTCCGAGGGAATGATGGTCATGGTGGAGACCCAGTGGCCGATTGTGCTCACGCCGCAGGCAGCGCAGGCGGTCGGATCCCCCGACGGCGAGGTGCTGCGCAGCGAGGCCAACCTCCCGAGCAACTTCCGGTACTGACACTGTCTCAGCACCCATGCCGCCCGCGGGCCACAGTGCCCCCTCGGCGACAAACGCCTGCGGGCGTGGGGGGGGCGGGGGGGGCGGGGGGGGTCGGCCCCCAAAAGATCTTATATAACTTTAAAAAAAATTAGATAAATTATAAAATATTTTTTTTTTTTTT
>NZ_JBSFJX010000207.1:0-13479 GCF_053598275.1 Streptomyces sp. NPDC001156
AACAGTCGCCCCAGTAGGGAACGCACCGCCCACAGGCGGCGCACCCGAACAGGAACTGGTCGGCCGGCATCCCATCACGGGATGACTCTTAGGGCGAATGACCCGTCAGCTAGCTCAGCTAGCTACCTACCTTCCTGGCCGTGCTGCGGTATACATGTCGCGCGCTTCGTATGCCGTGACAGGCAACCACGTCTGAACGCCGGACGGCTACGCCAGGTCGTGCTCGATCGCGGTGAGCTCCTCGTCGTGACCGCCTTCAGCGGGTTTGTGCTTGGGGTAGGCGCCGGCGCCGGGATGGGCCTTATCGATGAGGTCGGCGTACGCGGGGTTACGGTCGATGAACTCACCCACGACCGGGCAGATGATGGTGATTTTCTTCCCGCTCTCGCGGATCTCGTCCAGCACGCGAGAGACGAGCTCTGTGGCCACCCGATTTTTGCGGTAGGCGGGGTCGACCCACGTCGTCAGCAGCACAACGCGACCGCCCACGAACCGGTACGAGAGCTCAGCGATCGCTTCATCACCGAGGGCGGCGATCCAGCGACCGTGCTCCGCGTCGTTGAGCACGTCGAGCTCCCAGCTGGATTCCACCTCGCTAAGACTTGCCTCGTTCAAAGCAGCGATGAGCGCAGCGTTGTTCTCTTCACGGGCCGACGCCTCGGCCCCGAGGTTGATCGTCATTGTCACACTTTCTGTCGGGGGAGCTAATAGGCGGATTTAAGACAAACGCGTGTGGCCTTTCGACCCGGAGAAGAACACGGCGGTGTCCGTCCCGGCCTGACCGGTCGACCGTACGGTCGGGGGCCCACACCACGGAGGTCGTGCGGGCGCCGTCTCAGTCACCGCGCGAGCCAGGCCCGATAGGTGGCCTTGGCGATGACGGCGTCGCCCTTGGCGATGAGAACGTCACTCGAGGCAATGGCGTATTTGCCCGCGTTGTTGTCGGTGACGACGGTGCGTTGGTCGCCACGGGCGGCCAGAGTGATCCGGCCCAGCTCGTCGAGCGTGAAGACCTCGGGGCCGGCGACGTTGCGGGTGCCGCGCAGCGGGGCTCCCACGCAGACCTCGGCCACGGCCTGGGCGACGTCGGCCGAGGCCATGGGCTGGATGCGCGTGGCGGGCAGGCGGACGGTCTTGTCGTCGGAGGTCCACGACATCACCGCGTCCATGAACTCGAAGAACTGGGTGGCGCGGACGATCGAGTACGGCACGGGGCCGGCCTTGAGGATGTCCTCCTGCAGCACCTTGGCGCGGTAATACACCAGGTCCGGCACCAGGTCGGCGCCGACAATCGAGAGGACCACCGCGTGGCCGACGCCGGCGGACTTGGCGGCCGGCAGCAGGTTGTCCATCGTCGTCTGGAAGAACGGGGGCGAGGCCTCATCGAAGGTCGGCGAGTCCGTCAGGTTCACGACGGCATCGGCTCCCGCCAACGCCTCGGGCAAGCCCTTCCCGCTCAACAGGTCCAGTCCGGTGGACGACGAGTGTGGCACCGCCTCGTGCCCGCCCGCGTTCAGGATCTTCACCACCTGCGATCCGATAAGCCCGGTCCCGCCGATAACAGCGATCTTCATGTGTTCGACCTTCAGTCAGAGCCAGCTCGCGCGTTCGGCCAGTGGTTGGCGTCGGGTGGACCCCGCTTCTTACCCGTGTCTTGACGCCATGCGGGAGGTGAGCTCATCGCCGTTGGCCAGCTGTGCCCGAATCACCCTGGCCTGCGGCTGGGTCGCTGTACTCCGCCACCGTTAGCTCGAGGCAGCACGTCGTGAGGCCGCGATGAGGCTCGTCCGAGGGGACTCCTGATTGCGGCCCGGTAGCCTCAGCCACCGACCTCCACCCGCGCCGACTCGGCAGCAGCACGATCGGAGTAGCCCGGGTGTCGGGCGTCGACCCGATCGGCATAGGCGGTCGTTCGCGAGAGGTAGTCGACCATAAAGGGGCAGATTGCCGTGATCGTGCCCCCGCGGGTGCGGTCTCGACAGCCTCGCCCAACCTCGCCCGCAACCTGACCAGGAACTTCTGGTCCGACCTGGAGATACACCATCCAGGCATCGCCTCCCTGGACTTGCCGCCCGGCGATGCCACCGCGTGCAAGGAGCGTTCCGAACCAGGATCCAGCGGCGGAAGCAGCCGGACGGCACCGTGGAAGAGGCGCTCGTCGAGCGTGCTGAATACGACCAGTTGCTTGTTGCAGTGCGGGCTCCATACCTGCACATCGCGCGTTGGGCGGCCGAGGAACCCACCCGGTGGGGACCCCGGGCAGCGCCCGGGCGCCCGTCTGCTCAGGGGCGCGTCAGGAAAGGATCCGCACGAGTGCGGAGAGTTCCTGAGGCCACGCGGCGTCGGAGGGCACCCCGTATCCAACGACGAGGGCATCGGCCATGGCGCTCAGGGACCGTTCATGGCGGTATCGGGACAGGCCAGCCACTTTGAGGCCTTGCCGTGCTGTCGACTGAAGGACCCGCTGCTCGGTCCCGGGCGGCAAACCGAGCACGGTGTGCAGGCCAGCCGCTGTCCCGATGACGCGCACCTTTGGGGCGTGCTGGGCCAGGGCTGTGACGAGAGCGTCTCGTCGATCGCGGTAGCGCCGACGGGCAGCACGTACGTGATGGTCGTAGGCGCCGGAGGTGATGAATTCCGCCATCGTCAGCTGGCTGAGTACCTCGCACGAGTCGATCTGCCCCTTGGCCGCCACAGTTTCCTCAGCGAGCCTGGGAGGCAGCGCGATCCAGGCCAGCCGCAGGCCAGGAGCAAGGGTCGTGCTGGCGGTACCCAGGTAGACCACGCAGTCGGGGTCGAGTCCTTGGAGCGCGCCGACGGACTGACGGTCGAACCGGAACTCACCGTCGTAGTCATCCTCCAATACCAGCCCGCCGGTCCGTCTGGCCCAGTCCACGACAGCCGTCCGGCGGTCGCGCTGCAGCGCCGTGCCCACGGGGAACTGGTGAGCTGGTGTGAGTAGGACCGCGTCGGTGCCGACAGGCGGCACCGGGTCGGTCCCGTGGATGTCCAAGGGAAGCGGGAGGGTGTTCAGCCCGGCAGCCTCCAGCAGGCCCCAGTGCCTGTCTAGGCCGTAGGACTCGACGGCGATGTTCCTCGCCCCCCGCCCGGCCAGGACTCCACTCAGGATCTGCAGGCCGTGGGAGACGCCGGCGCAGATCAGTATGTGCTCCGGACTCACGTACACGCCCCGGGCTCGGGCGAGATGGTCTGCGAGTGCGGCCCTTAGTTCCGGCCGGCCGCGGGGGTCGCCGTAGCCAAGCGCGTCGTCGGGGGCAGCGCACAGGGCGCGGCGTGTGGCCTTCAGCCAGGCTGCACGAGGAAAGGTGGCGAGGTCGGGGCTGCCTGGGATCAGGTCGTGGCAAGGGCCGCCGGATGGGTCGTCGGCCGAGCGCGACATGATCGGCCGAGTGATCATCCTGTCTGCCACGAGTGTGCCCGAGCCTCTGCGGGCGGTGAGCCATCCTTCGGCGACGAGGTCGGCGTAGGCGTCGGCCACGGTGTTGCGGGAAAGGCCGAGGTCGGTGGCGAGCTGGCGGGAGGAGGGCAGCCGTGTCCCCGGGGCCAGGTGGCCGCTGCGGACAGCTTCGCGCAGGGCTTCGGTCAGCGCACGGCGCACACCTCTGCCAGCTCGCATCAAATCAGGGGCGATACCTGCTGTGAGGATCTGGCCATCGGGGTGGCCCTGAGCCCACGACACGCCAGCGCTGGTGGCGCCCAGGGCTTCCGCGCCAGCCCGGGCGATGAGGACGGCGCTCCCTGCGTCCCAGGCGTTCGGGAGGACGAGTGTGCCCTCCTCGTGCAGCGCTCGGAAGGCCTCGGCTTTCGCTTGCTGGATCCTGTCCGTCACGACGTACCTCCTTGGGGCCGGAGCCGCTGCCCGAAAGGGCCGCCGCCCCAGGGACGGGCTCGTGGTGGTCTCCTCACCTGTTTGGTGCCAGGTCCAATCCGTGGGCCCGGACCTCGCACACCCGAAGCCGGCGGCCGTGGCCGCCAGGGGCGCGTGGCCTGTATACGCATCGCGGGGCGCCCTGGACGGCCTGCCGAGCAGTTGTGCGTACGCATGCGGCCTTGGTCGTGGCCCATGTCCCCTTAGCTGCGGGCGGCGCCAGCTTCTTACGTCGGCAAATCGAAATGTCATGGATCGCGGTGCCGTGCGCCGCCAGGCCGTCGGCTCGGCGGCCGTTGCGAGTGCGCTGCGAACGTCGCCTGACGCCTGCCGCTCCTGTGCCCCGTGAACTCCTGGCGGCGCAGCCTCTCTTGACCGTCCTGGGGGCTGCCGGGCCCGGGCTGTGTGTGGCCGCGATGTGGGCACCCCGGTCAGCGTTGCCCGGGCCGACGTGGTCGCCGCCGCATCAGCCTGCGCCGCTGAGGTGTCCGCTGGCTATCAGCTGGGCTCGCAGTTTCTTGCGGGCATCAAACATCGTCTTGTAGAGCGCATTCCGGTTCGTCTCCAGCTCGCTGGCGAGCGTTTCCAGGGGGACACCGTTGACGACGGCGGTGAAGACCTGCCGCTGGTGGGCGCTCAGTGCCGTCTCGACTGCGTCGCGTACGGCCTCGACGAGCTCTCGCGCCTGCCAGTGACTGACGGGGTCAGTGCCGGAGCGGTCGGGAACTTGCGCCCATTCGTCCAAGTCGAATCGGGCGTTTGAAACACGCCAGAAATGGCGGCCTAGCTTGCTGGACACTTCAAGTACGACAAATCGGAATGCCCATGTAGTGAACCTGGCATCGCCTCGAAATTCCTGGACTTTGTGCGTGATTTTCATCAGTGCGTCGGCGGCCGCCTGGTGGGCAAGGTCGTTCAGCTCGGGTCCGGCAATTCGGTAACGAGGACCCCGACGGAACACCTCGTCCATGGCGATCCGCACCAGCAGCTCATGCAGCCGCGTGCAGGCCTGCTCGTACTGCGGCCCGCGGCCGTCTCCGAGCGCATCTACCCACGCGGCGGACTCCGGGTCGAGTTGTGCCCGATCCTTGACGGGCCCTGCTGCCGGAGCGCTGCCACCGCTTCCGGCATGTTCATTCGGAGCCGAGCGGCACGTTCTTCTGGCATCCGCAGAGTGCATGGCCCTCAATCTCCAGGTCATCTCGTGCGGCTAAGCCAATCACGGCACTATCTACAGGCCGTCTACGCGAAGTCGCCGTTTTCGCTTTCGCCGTGCGTACATCCCGGAATTTCACTGACGGGGCTTCCGGCGTATTTCGATGAGCGACTCGTGCGCGGCGTGAGGCGTGCTCTCCCGTACTGCGGAGCCTGGCTGGTGGGCGGGCCCGGCGGAGGAGACCTGCGGTCCTCCTTCCGGTAGCGGGCGGTCATGTTGTGCGCAGCCCGGGCGCATACTGTGGCAGCAGCCAGCGCAGTTGCCGGTGCCACCTGTGGATGCGCGGCATCACGGTGCCCACCGGGGTCTCCATGGTTTCCGCGATCTCGCGACAGGAGAGGCCCTCGATGTCAGCGAGGTACACAGCGAGATGGTGCGGAGGGGGAATCTGGCGGAAGGCTGCTGTGGGGTCGGGATTCACGATGCGCTCCAGCGCATCGGCTTCGGCCGACTTCAGCGCTCCGGAAGCGTAGGCGCCGAGATGCGCCGGCTGCTGGTCTTCGACTTCGGAGGAAAGACACAGGCGCGGTCTGCATTGCTGTCTGCGACGGGCAGAAATGTGCTGGTTGACCATGATTCTCTTTATCCAGGCTCCGAAGTTCGTACCCGGCCGGAACTGGTCGAACGATGCGTACGCACGTGCGTACGCTTCCTGGACCAGGTCCTCAGCGTCTGCTGCGTGGCGAGTGATGCGCCAGGTGGCGGTGTAGAGGGTTGGGAATGGTACGTCGATGCAGGAGAGCTTCCTTCTCGAATCTCACACGGCGCTGGGCGGGGCTCTCCGCTGGCTGCTGGTGCCGGGCTCCGGCGGTAAGTGCTTCGTTTTCACAGTCGCTGGCTCTTTTCGCGCCCGAACAGGCCGGCCGCGGCTGGTGTCAGCCCGCTCCGTTGGTCTGGGTGCAGCGGCGGATCCGAGCGGCCCCGACGCCTGCCGAAGCTGCTTGATGTGCTTGGCCCAACAACTGCTGCCGGGCCGGGGTACGGTGCGGGCTGTCCGGGCAAACGGTGGGTCTTCCGCGGATGTGCCTGTCCTGGGCGAGCCGAGGTACAGCCCGCCGACCGGTTGCGGAGGGACAGCCGGGGATCCTCCCCTGGCTCAGCACTTTCCGGGCCGGGAAGTTCTGGCTCGCCCCTGCCCCTGGCCCGGCCGGGGGCAGGCGGTCACTCAGGAGTCCTCTCGGGTGTCAGGCACCACGTGGACGGCCGCCTCCTCGGCGGAGGCGGCACCGTTGTCGATGCCCACGTCCCGCGCCCAGTAGTCGTCGCCGTCGTATCCTGCGGCGAGAACGTCCGTGTCCCAGCTGAGGAGGCGTCCCGCGCGCTCGTCGCCGACCTGGTCGTCGATGAGCTCTCCGTCCGTGCCGATCGTGTCGCCCAGGCCGTCTCCCCCGTCCGGTGCACCGGCTTCTGCCACCTCGCGCCTGAGCCGATGCGCGAGGTCCTCGTGGGAGGCGCCCTCCCTCGCGGTGACACCCCAGTCGTTGACGGCGAGGGGTGCACTCGCGGGTGAGTAGCCCCGGTCCAGGACGTCCTCCCCCAGCTCGTCCTCGTCGTACTCCTCCTGTGAGCGCAGTGGGTTGGAGGAAGCCAGGTCATCGTAGGACGGGAAATCGTCTGGTGAAGTCATCATGGCCTCCATGCCGTCGGAGCCACGCGGCATCTCGCTGCTGGCGCCTCGGAGAGGGCGCGGCGGAAGAAGGCCATTCAAGCGGCCTGGTGTCGACGAGGCGTCTATCCGGCATGGTCGCCCGGGCGGTCGGCCACCGGCTGCAGTCAAGTAGCGAGGAAGCCCCTTGGGCCGTCCTGCCACATTCCTAGCTCCCAGACCGGGCCCAGTTGCCAGGGTGGTCGAGGTCGATCAGCTGCTCGTATCCGGGATTCTCCTCGATGAACCGGTCGACCACCGGGCAGTAGTTGGTGATCGTCACTCCCTTGGCAGTGAGGTCGTCGAGAGCGAAACGAATCAGCAGCTTGGACCAGCCCCGACCGCGGTATTCCTCCCGGATGGTCGTGTGGGTCAGCACGCGTCGCGAGCCGGCCGTCTCGTAGACGAGGAGGCCCGCTGCCTGGTCGCCGTAGCGCAACTCATAGAAGCGCCCGCCGGGATTGTCCGCGATCTCGACGCGACCGTCATCGGCTGGGCCCGTTTCTCTACTGGTCATGGCTGTCTTACTCCTCGGTTGGGCGGCTCGGCGCCGCTGCTGAGTGGCGCGCGTACGCGTGTGTCTCGGGGGGATGGTCCGAGACGGCAGTGTGTACCTGCCCGCGGCTGGCTTCGGACCGTGTCCGGGCTGTTCCGGGATAGCCCTCGGGACAAGGGACTGCGCCGTGGCCCGGGCAGGCTCGGAACCTCTTGCAGGGCACTCCCGGCCCTGGCACTTGCAGACACCGGGTAAGGAGTCCGCGGTCGAGGCAGCTAACGGTGAACGAGCCGGCGGTTCGACGCCGCAGAGTCGGGGGCCACTGTCCAGCTGCCGCGACCGGGCGAAGGGGCGGCATTGTCTGTCGGGGCCGGTCTCGTGTTGGACGGCTCAGTCGATTCCGGTCTTGCAGAAGGGGGAACACAGCGTGGTACCGGCAAAGGGGCATGCCGTGTTGGCGGGCGGATGCTTCTGGGGCATGCGGGAGCTGTTCCGCAGGTTTCCGGGTGTCGTGGGCACCCGTGTTGGCTACACCGGCGGCGAGGCGGTGGAACCGACATACCGAAACCACGGGAACCATGCGGAGGCGGTCGAGGTCACCTACGACCCGTCCGGGACGGACTACCGCAGCATCCTGGAGTTTTTCTTCCAGATCCACGACCCCACCACGTTGAACCGGCAGGGCGACGACATCGGTTTGACCTTCAGGTCCGCCATCTTCTACCTGGACGAGGAGCAGCGACGCATCGCAGGGGCTGTGATCACGGCCTCCGACGCGTCTGGACTATGGCCGGGGAAGCTGGTTACGGAGGTTGTTCCGTCCGGCACGTTCTGGGAGGCGGAACCTGAGTACCAGAACTACCTCCGGAGTCATCCGGACGCGCACATGAATCAGTACGTCCGGAAAGGCTGGAAGCTGCCTCGAGCACCGGCCTGACCCGCCCGCTTGCCGCAGCGTCTCGCAGCAGGCGCGGCGGCGAGCGTGTGCACCTTCAGGGCCCGGTCACCTCAGAAACTCCTGCAGGTCCTCTTCCAGGGCCAGCCTGGGCTTGGCCCCGATGACCGTCTTGACGACCTTGCCGTCCCGGTAGACGTTGAGCGTGGGGATGGACCTGACGTCGTACTCTTCAGCGGTGCGGGGGCTCTCGTCGACGTTCAGCTGGACGATCGTGATCTTGTCACTGTGCTCGGCGGCGAGCGCCTCAAGGACCGGTGCTACAAGGCGGCAGGGCCCGCACCACTCGGCCCAGAAATCCACGAGCACAGGTTTGCCGCTCTTGAGCACCTCGTCCGCAAAGGTCTCATCGGTCACGCTTCTCAGATCGCCTGCCATGCGGGCTCCTTCGTGTGCGGGCGGCCTTGGTCGACGCCTTTTTGGCTGGCCCGCCCGGGGTAAGTGTCGGGTGGCGGCCCCGGGCGGGGCGTGAGAGGTACGTCTAGTTGCGGCCTGCCATGACTCCGCCGTCGACGTTGAGGATGGCGCCCGTGGTCCAGCTCGAGGCCGACGAGAGGAGGAAGACGATCGCGGAGGCCACGTCCTGCGGGGTGCCGACCCGGCCGAGCGGGTGCAGGCCGCTCAGCTGCTCCATCGCGCCGTCCAACTGATCCGCGGGAAAGACCTTCCCGAACAGGGGCGTCCTGGTGACAGCGGGAGCCACGGCGTTCACACGGATGCCCTCGCCGGCGAGCTCCATGGCCAGGTTGTGCGTGAGAGCGTGCAAGCCGGCCTTGGCCATCGAATAGGCCGACGACGGTGTCACGGCGAGGGCCTGGTAGGCCCACATGCTGCCCACGTTCACGATGGCGCCGCCCTGACCGCCGGCGACCATGCCTCGGACAACGGTCTGAGTCAGAACGAAGGTCGCCCTGTTGAGGTCGTGATAGGCGTCATAGTCCGCGACCTCGTAGTCGAGGAAGAGCTTGGGCAGGAAGAACCCCGCCGAGTTGACGAGGAGCGTGGCGTCGGGGTGGTCCTCCGCCAACTGCTTCTGCGCCTCGACGACCTGGTCCCAGTCCGCCAGGTCGGCCTCGATCGACCATGCGCTGCCGGAGCGCGCCAGGCTCGCCACTGCATCGTCGAGTTTCTGACCCGCGCGGCCGACGATCACCGCACTGCCGCCCTCCGCGATCACGTCCTCGGCGGCCTTGAAGCCCATACCGCTGGCGCCGCCGATCACGACGAGTTTCTTGCCTTCGAAGTCAGTGGCCATGCGAATTACTCCTCATTGAGCGGCGACACTTCTTGTCCGTTATGCACTCGACCCTGCCACGGCGGGCTCTACGGCAGCTCTACAAGGCCTCTACGGCGCCAGTCGCAGCTGCCTCGCAGTGCGAGAAGCGGAAAACTGCATGGATGCGTCCTGCCCGCCGCCTCAGGTCCTCTGCGCACTACTGCGCGCAAACGGCCCGCGCAGAGAAGCCGCAGGAAAGCCGTTGCACGGTCTGCTGCCATCAAGGCAGCACCCGCGCTGAGCCCCGGACGCTGTCGCACGCACGCCGCCCGCCGGGCGGCGTGCCGGCTTTGTCCACCGCCTCGGTGACCAGTGAGAAGCTCGAGGGTCGGCAGGGCGCTCCCTCTTCGGGAACGCTTGGTCTCGCTACTGGCCGTGGCATCGTCCCCGCAGGGTGCCTGTGACAACGACGTGGATGCTGGCCCCTGCTCGTCCTACCGACGGGCCGGTTCGCCCTGGTCGAGGAGTCCTTGCCCTGCCTGCTCTGCTGCATATGCGGCCACGAGCCGGTTCCAGCTGTATCGGCCCGGGCCGATCTCCGAGACGAGGTGCGCTCGAATGAGACGCGACAGGACATGGCGGACCCGACACTCGGGCCGTCCGGCCAGGTCCGCGACCTGCGATGCCGCGAACATGGGGTCTGGGCAGGCGCTCAGGTCGCGGAAGAGCGCCGCCGTCTCCGTGTCGAGCAGGCGGTACGAGCGGGTGATGGACGCGCGGACGTCGAGCGCCTGGTCCTCGTCGCTCGCGAAGGCGTCCAGGGTGCTGTGCTCTGGCGCCTCGTACTCGTCGGCCAGGCTCGCCAGGCGCAGCTGTGGTCGATAGGCCGCGCGGGCGGCGACGTTGGCCAGGGCCAAGGGGAGCTGCCCGGCCAGCCGGATAATGCGGTCGACGGCCTCTGGTTCGGCCGCTGTCCTTCCTGCGCCGAGTCGGCGCGCGAGGAGGCTCCGTGCATCCGTCTGGCTCAGGGGCATGAGTGTCAGGGGAAGCGCCTGATAGGCGGCGACGAGCGCGTGCAGTTGCATGCGGCTGGTGACAAGGGCCATGGAGCCGGGGCCTCCGGGGAGGAGATGCTTTAGCTGGTCCGTGTTCCATGCGTTGTCGAGCACGACGAGCACTCGGCGGTTGGCCAGCAAGCCGCGGAACATGAGCCCTCGTGCCTGCGCGGTCTCGGGTATGTCCTCGGGTCGTACGCCCAAGGACTGCAGGAAGTCCTCGAGCACGTGCGCGGGATCCCGTGGCTCGGCCTCCGGTCCGGCCCCCTGCAGGTCTGCGAAGAGCTGGCCGTCCGGGAAGCGGTCGGCCAGACGATGGGCGACGGTGGTGGCGAAAGCTGTCTTGCCGACGCCGGCCAGACCGCCGACCGTGCAGATGGCCACAGAGGACGACACCTCTGCATCGGCGACCAAGCGCTCGACCTGCTCCTGCTCTCTCTCGCGGCCGACGAGGCTCGGCAGGGCGGCTGGGAGCTGGGCCGGGGCGTGAGGCGGGGGTGTTTTCGGCGCGCCCTTCGGGCGGTCGGCGCTTTGCGGGAGCTGGAATCGCCCGGAGAGGATGCGCTCGTGGACTTGCTGCAGTTCCGGCGACGGGTTGACGCCGAGGCGTTGACGCAGCAGGTGACTGGTCGTGTGGTAGATCGTCAGGGCCTCGGACTGCCGCCCAGCACCATAGAGCGCGGTCATGAGGAGGCTGCATACGCGCTCTCGAAGTGGGTGCTCGACAAGCAGGGCGGACAGTTCTGCGGCGGCCTCGGCGTAGCGCCCTCTCTCCACTTCGCAGGCGAGCTGCTCCTCGGCACAGGCGAGGCGCAGCTCGCCGATGACGCTGCGCTGCTGGGCCGCGAACGGCCCCGGGACTCCGGCGAGGGCCACTCCTTTCCACATCTCGAGGCCTGCGGTCAGCAGGCTCGCCGCGGACGCCAGGTCGCCGGTGCTGCGCGCCTCCCTCGCCCTTGCCGCCGTCTCCTTGAACCTGTTCAGGTCCAGAGCGTCCGGTTGGATGTGCAGTAGATAGCCCCCGTCGACCAGGCGTACGGAGCTGTCACTCTGCTCCCCGAGTGCCTGTCTGAGCCTGTAGATGTAGGTGCGCACGGAGCCTATGGCCGACGGTGGGGCCTCGTCGCCCCACACGTCCTCCACCAGTTTCGAGAGGCTTACAGGCCTGCCCGCCCTGAGCAACAGTGAAGCAAGCACGGCGCACTGCCTCGGCTGACCAGCTCCGGCCTCGACCCCCTGTCTGTGTAGCCGGACTGGGCCGAGCACTGAGAACCGGACGCCCGCATACATGGTGCCTACCGCCTTGGGGATCCTTGTGAAGCTTGGTTGCTTGGCTGTCCGCAAGGGACCGCTTTCCCCAAACGTACCGCAGATCGGCCCAATTTTCTGGACTAAATAGTCCCCTCTTTGTTTGGCCAGACCCACTGGCACCTCGCGCTACCCGGCTGCCAGGCGCTGGGCTGGTGTGCCAGGACTGCGGCTCCTGACCGCGGCCGAGCAGCTCTTCATGGCACAGCGTGCAGGCTCACACAACGTCAAGGTCAGCGCGGGCGGCGGTGTGTGCTCGCGCAGCCGCGGCTGGTGACGGTCGGCGAACCACTCGGTGACCTCCGCGTGGAGGAAGGCATGCAGCGGCGAGCGGGCGCCCTGCCCGCCTTCCGTCCAGCCGGAGAGCTCGGCGAAAGGCGACCTGCCTTGTACGCAGGGGGCCGCCGCTTTTCGTTGGCGGCTGGGGCCGCATACGGGCAGTGGGACATGCGGACGAACACGTCCTCCCGCCGTCACGCCCCCGGTCGCCTGCCGGGAGGACGGTGAAGTCCAGCCGGTAGGGAGACCGCGACGCAACCGCCTGTGGCGCCGCACCGGGACTTCTCGGCGCCGCCTCGTCCCGGACAGTTTTAGCGCCCCCTCGTGCCCCCTTCAGGCGGATTGCCGTCCTCGGCGGGTACGGCATAGGCCCTGATGTGGCCGATCGCCATGTCGAGGGCGATCCTCATGGGTTTGACGTCCCGGGCCGTCTGGGCAAGGAGGTAGCCGCCTTGAAGGGCGGCCATGAGGCCGGTGGCGAGCTCTCCGGCGTCCGCGTCGGCACGGAGGACTCTCGAGTCCTTCATCCGCAGGAGCCCGGCCTCGAGCAGCCCTTGCCAGGTGTCGAAGTGCCGGGCGATCGCCTTGCGCGCCTCTTCGTCCTGATCGGAAAGCTCGCTTGCAAGGGAGCCGAGCGGGCAGCCGTACGCTCCGTTTCGGAGCGCGTTGTGTTCGATCACTGCGTCCCGCCAGCGCTCCAGCCCGCGGAGGGAGTTGAGCCGCCGCAGTAGCTGGTGCTGGCGTTCGAGCAATTCTGCAGCCTGCAACGCCACAACGTCCCGCACCAACGCATCCTTGTCGGGGTAGTGGCGGTAGAGCTGGGATTTACTCGTTCCACTGGCCGCCCTGACCTCGTCGAGGGTCGTGGAAGACACACCCTTGACGTACATCATGTCGGCGGCGGCCCTCAAAATGCGCTCTTGAGTCGCCCGCCCACGCTCAGTCAGCCGGGAGCCGTTTTTGTCGCTCGCCTGTTCCGCCACATCTACCAGATTACCGGTGTGAACGCTATCAGGATTCAGAGTGGACTTCAAGGTCCTTTTCTGGCCCGCTTCCGGCTCTCGGCACATCCGACCCGGAGCCATCACCCCGGGCCTCGCCGCCCCGACGAGCCCACGACCGGAAGGCTGGGACCCGGGCACCCACTCGCGCCGTCGACCAGGACCGCGCCCAGGGTGCGCTCCGGGTTCCGGCCGGCCCAGTGCGCCCCGACGACCGCCCCGTAGGACCAGCCCACCAGCAGCGCCCGGTCCACACCCCGGGCCGCGAGAACGGCATCGACGTCCCGGACGGCCGCCTCGAAGGAATAGTCGGCGGAACGCTTCGATTTGCCGCGGGCCCGCTCGTCGTAGGTGATGTGCCGCCACCCCGTCCCCAGTTCGGCGAGGACGCGCCGCCAGTACCCCTGCGTGGCGAACTG
>NZ_JBSFJX010000208.1:0-13471 GCF_053598275.1 Streptomyces sp. NPDC001156
GATTTGAACCTGCGACCTCTGGGTTATGAGCCCAGCGAGCTACCGAGCTGCTCCACCCCGCGCCGTTGTTGGTAAACCCTATCACGGCGCGGGGTGGGCTCCGTTCAGCCGCCGCCGGAAGCGCTCGGGCTGCTGCTCGGTGAACTACTGGGCGAGCCGCTCGGAGCGGCGGACGGAGCGCTGCCGCCGGTCTTGCCGGCCTTGACCTGCGCATCCTCCGCCCGCTTCAGCGCGGCCTCGAGGTCCTTCTGAGCCTGGGCGTACGCCTCCCAGTCGGGCTTCTTCAGTGCCTCCTGGCCGGCGTCGAACGCCTTCTGCGCGTCCTGGAGGGCCTGTTGGACCGTCGGATTACCGGACGGAGGCGGGTTGGTGGTGCCGGTGTCCGGCGGTGTGGCGGTCGAATCCTGCGCCCCGAACACCTTGTTGAGCGCCTGGTCGAGCGTGTCCTCGAAGGCGGTGTTGCCTCCGTAGGTCACCAACACCTTGCGCAGCAGCGGGTACTTGAGCCCGCCACCGCGTACGTAGACCGGTTCCACATACAGCAGTCCGCCGTCGAGCGGCACCGTGAGCAGGTTTCCGTACTCGATGTCCGAGTCGCCGCCCTTGAGCAGCCTGATGGACTCGGCGATGTCCTGCTCGGAGTTGAACTGGCTCTGGACCTGTTTGGGTCCGTCCACGGTCGTGCTGGTCGGCAGTTTCAGGACGCGGATCTTGCCGTAGTCACTGGTGCCCGCCTCGGAGTCGACCGTCATGAACGCGCTGAGGTTGTCACGGCCGTTGGGCGTGAACGTGGTCGTCAGCGAGAACGCCTGGGACGTCTGGTCGGGCATCTTCATGCTCAGGTAGTACGGCGGCACCGCGTCGCCCGACTTGTTGGTCGGGTCGTCCGGCACCTGCCACACCTCGCTGCCGCTGAGGAAGGTCTGTGCGTCCTTGACGTGGTAGCGGGTGAGCAGCTCGCGCTGGACCTTGAACAGGTCCTGCGGGTAGCGGAGATGGGCCATCAGCGAGGCCGAGATGTCGCTCTTGGCCTTGACCGTGCCGGGGAAGGCCTTCATCCAGGTCTTCAGGACCGGGTCCTGGGTGTCCCACTGGTAGAGCTTGACCTCGCCGGTGTACGCGTCGACGGTCGCCTTCACCGAGTTGCGGATGTAGTTGACCTGGTTCTGCTGGGCCATCACCGCGCGCTGGGTGTTGCCCGCGGTCAGGGAGTCCGCCGTGGTGTCACCGAGGGTCGTACGGGAGGCGTAGGGATAGCCGTTCGTCGTGGTGTACGCGTCGACGATCCACTGGATCCGGCCGTCGACCACCGCTGGGTAAGCGTCGCCGTCGATGGTCAGCCAGGGCGCGACCGCCTCGACACGGTCCTTGGGCGTGCGGTTGTACAGAATCCGCGAGCCCTCACCTATGGCGCCGGAGTAGAGGATCTGCGGCTCGTTGAACGCCACCGCGTACGCGGCCCGGTTGATCGGGCCGGAAAGGCTGACCCCGCTCTTGCCCCGGTAGCTGGTGGTCTTCTCACCGCTGTCGTCGGAGTAGTCGATCTCCTTCTGGGGACCGCCGACGATCGAGTACGTGCTGGTCTTCTCGCCGTAGTAGATCCGCTGCTCGTAGGTGGGCAGGTCTCCCTCGGACGGCAGGTCGGACTCGGTGAACTCGGGCTGCCCGTTGGCGTCGGCGGTGGTGCCCTTGGCGGCGACCACGCCGAAGCCGTGGGTGTAGCGGAAGTGGTCGTTGATCCAGTTCTGCTTCGGGATGCCCGCCAGGTTCAGCTCGCGCAGACCGATGACCGTGTCCTGGTCCTTGCCGTCCTTGTTGTACCGGTCGACGTCCAGGTTGGTCGGGAACGCGTAGTAGTTCTTCATCTGCTGGAGCTGCTGGAACGTCGGAGAGACGATGTTCGGGTCCAGCAGGCGGATGCTCGCCGTGGCGTCCGCGTCGTCGCGCAGCTTGGTCTTGTCCTTGGTGCTGCTCGTCCCGCCGTACTCGGTGACCTGGGCGTCGTCGATGCCGTAGGCCTCGCGGGTCGCCTTGAGGTTCTTCTCGACGTACGGCGCTTCCTTGGCCTGCTCGTTCGGCTGGACCTGGAACTTCTGCACTATCGCCGGGTAGAGCCCGCCGATGAGGATCGCCGAGAGCACCATCAGGCCGAAGCCGATGACGGGCAGCTGCCAGGTGCGCCGCCACAGGGTGGCGAAGAAGAGCACCGCGCAGATGGCGGCGATGCAGAACAGGATCGTCTTGGCCGGCAGGTAGGCGTTGGCGTCGACGTACCTCAGGCCCGTCCAGTTGCCGGTCGCCTTGAAGTCGCTGGACTTGACCGCGAGGCCGTACCGGTCGAGCCAGTAGGCGACCGCCTTCAGCGCGACGAAGACACCGAGCAGCACCGACAGGTGCCCGGTTGCGGCGGCCGTGGCGCGCGCTCCCGGGGAGGTGATGCGCAGACCGCCGTACAGGTAGTGCGTGAGTGCGGCGGCGATCAGCGAGAGCACCGTGGCGGCGAAGCCGAAGCCGAGCAGGAAGCGGTACCAGGGCAGGTCGAAGGCGTAGAAGGCGACGTCCAGATGGAACTGGGGGTCCTTCTGGTGGAAGGGCACGCCGTTCACCCACATCAGCCAGGTCCGCCACTGGCTGGACGCCGAGGCGCCCGCGATCAGGCCCACCAGGGCGGTGATGCCGAGCAGCAGCCACCTCTTGTAGGGCGCGATCCCCATCCGGTAGCGGTCGAGGCTCTGCTGCTCCATGGACATGGCGCTCAGCGGCGGGCGCAGCCGGTGCGCGAGCCAGATGTTGAAGCCGACCGCGGCCGCCATCAGCAGACCGAACACGAAGAAGAGCCCGATCTTGGTCCACAACGTGGTCGTGAACACGGACGAGTACTTCACCGACCGGTACCAGAGCCATTCCGTCCAGAAGCCGGCGAACATGACGAACGCCATACCGAGGACGGCGAGGACCCCCAGTGTCATGAGGAGGGTCCGGGCACGCCGGGACGGGCGGCCCACTCTGATCCGTGGCCCCGTCGGGCCTCCGCCGCGGTCCGGCATCTGGAAAGCCAAGGTGCGCACCTCGAAGTTCGCTGTCGATTCTCCAGACCCCGTGAAAGCGGACCATGGAGGAGGCTCCACGATCGCGGAGCCTCACCTATGCAACTTACTGGCGCTTTACTCGGTTCCCGGATCCGGGTGGGAACGAGGCAGGATTGTGACCATGTCCAACACTTCCATGGCAGCGAACCCGCTCACCCGGGCCGTGCTCGAGATCGACGAGTACGCCTCCGGCCTCGGCTGGGACCAGCCCGCTCGCCTTTTCGCCCTCGTCGACACCGAACGGCTGCGAGCCGAGGAGCCCGCGCTCGCGGCGCAGCTCGGCTTGGAGGACGACTCCGAGGCAGTAGGCCTCACCCCCGTCGAGCAGGACGAGGTCCCCGCCGACAGGCCGCTGGACGAGTTCCTCGGCACCATCGCGTGGCCCGACGCGGTGGCCGGCTGCGCGCTCACGGTGGAGCGGCTGATGCTGCCGCCGTCCGCGGAGGCCGAGGTTCCGCAGGGCCTGAGCGAGAAGGACCTCGCGAAGTGGGTCGCCGGCCACCCCGACCGCCAGGAGGTGCGGATGACGGTGGCGGTCCTGCGCGACGGTGCACGCGAGTCGGCGCTGCGGCTGCGCGAGAAGGACTCGGCGACGGAGGTGCTGACCGGGCGCGACCTGGTGCCGGGGCTCGCGGAGGCGCTGTCGGCGACGTTCGAGGACTGAATGCCGCGCTGAGGCGACGAGGAGGGCGCGCCCGGGGTGTCCCGGACGCGCCCTCCTCACGCCGGAGCGCTGCGCCTCAGCCCTTGGTCGTGCACTTCGGCAAATCCGCGGTGTTGCCGGTGCGGATGTCCTTCAGGGCGTTCAGGGCGTCGTCGATGGTGTTGACCTTGACGAGCCGGAGCCCCTCGGGGGTGTCCTTGGCTGCGGCCGCGCAGTTGTCCTTCGGCGTCAGGAAGTACTGGGCGCCCTGGCTGCGCGCGCCGACCGTCTTCATCTCGACGCCGCCGATCGGTCCCACATGGCCGGCGTCGTCGATGGTGCCGGTGCCGGCCACGAACTTGCCGCCCGTGAGATTGCCCGGGGTGAGCTTGTCGTAGATGCCGAGGGCGAACATCAGACCGGCACTGGGCCCGCCGACGTCGGCGAGCTTGATGTCGATGGTGAACGGGAACGTGTGATCGGTCCCGGCGGAGATCCCGACGATGGCCCGCTGCTGTCCGCTGTCGTGGGACGTCGTCGTGGTGATGGTCACATTCTGGGTCTCGGTGGCCGTTGTGTTCGCCTTCTCGGCGGCGGCCTGCTCCTTGGCGGGCACGATCGTGAAGACGACGTCCTGACCGGGCGTGTGCCGGGTGACCAGCTTGGCGACGTCGCCGGGCGCCTTCACCTCCGTACCGTCCACGGCCTTGATGACATCCCCCGCGTGCAGCCTGCCTTCGGCGGGCGAGCCCTTGAGAACGGTCGAGACGATCACCCAGGACTTCACCGGGACGCCCAGCCGCTCCAGGGCGGCGACCTTGGCGCTCTCCTGGGACTGGCTGAACTCCTCGGCGTTCTCCTGGGTGGACTGCTCCTCGGTCTTGCCGTCCGGGTAGAGGGTGTCGTGCGGGACGACCTTGCTGTCATGCGCGAGCCATCCGTAGACGGCCTCGATCAGGTTCATGTTGTAGTCCGCGCTGGTCACCCGGACCGTGGTCATGTTCAGGTGCCCGGTCGTCGGATAGGTCTTGCGCCCGGAGATCTGCAGCACCGGCTCGCCGTCGTGCTCGGCGAGGGTGTTCACGGTCGGACCCGGGGACATCTCCGCGTACGGCACTTTGATGAACACTCCCGCGCACAGGAGCGCGATCAGCATCAGAGTCGAGGCGAGCATCGTCGCGGTGCGGCGTGGCATGGAACGACAGTACGGGACAGTCCTGTAAGCGCACCGTCGGGGCCGTCCGTACGAACGGGCGGCTCCACCTCTCGGAGCGGTCAGCCGCCCGAGTGGGACTTCTCCATGGCCTCGCAGAAACGGGCATATCCGGCGAGCTCGGAGCCGTCGCCCGCCGTTTTGCGGTTGCGGCTGGCCCAACTCCCCCACAGTCCGGCACCGATCGCAGCCACCAGCGGAATCAGCAACCAGGCGAGCGCCGCCATCTCGACCTCCCAGCCCCATGAGCGACCGCAACTGACTGATCAGCAGATTAATCATCTGCCATGTCAACGCTCACGCCAGGGGTGCGGTTACGCAACCGGAGCCCGGGGGAGAGGTTGGTCAACCATATGAGCGGCACGCCTCGGCCGAATGGCGCCCGGGCGACGGTGCTACACGCCGACCCAGTCCTCCGTCCCGTCGGAGAACCTCTGGTGCTTCCAGATGGGCACCTCGTGCTTGAGGTCGTCGATGAGTTTCCGGCAGGCGTCGAAGGCCTCGCCCCGGTGCGGGCAGGCCACCGCCACGACGACGGCGAGGTCGCCGACACGCAGGTCTCCCACCCGGTGCACGGCCGCGAGCGCCCGCACCGGGTACTCGGCGACGACCTTCTCGGCGATCCGCCGCATCTCCGCCTCGGCGCTCGGATGGCACGAGTACCCGAGCTCGTCCACGTCGGCCCCACCGTCGTGGTTCCGCACGGTCCCGACGAACAGCGCGGTCCCTCCGGCGGCGTCGTCACCGACGGCACGGAAGACCTCGTCGAGGGAGAGCGGCGTGTCGCGGATCGCGAGCAGCTTGATCGGGTCGTCAGCCGACTGCTCACCGGGGTGATCGCTGTGGGATGCCATGCGCCCATCGTGCCGCACACCACGGGCGAGGAGGAACAGACGTTTCGCCGGCACGCGCGCGTGAGGCCTTGGTGTGTCCTACGAGAGGCAGCCCGACCCGTCAGGGGTCCGAGGACGAAGCCGGTCGGGCCGTAGCGGTGGGCAGGGCACCCGGTGAAGACAGACAGCGGAGGGGGAGAAGCTCGAGGCCCCGGCGCGCCGCGACGCGCCCGTGTGTCAGATCCGCCGACGGGCCTTCCGCGCCCGCCGCACCACCGCGGCCGCACCCAGCAGCGCCACCGTCGCCCCCGCGGCACCTGCCGCCGTCGCGTCCTTGCGACCGAGCCGCCGCCCCACCACGGTGTGCCGCCCGGACACCTCCTCCAGCAGCTCCGCGAGGACCTCCTCGTTCGTCCACTGCGGCCGCCATCCGGCTTCGTGCAGCCGGCTCCCGCTCACCACCCAGGGGTACATCGTGTACGCGAGGTCGCCGGCGGGCGACGGCGTGAGCCCGATCCGGTGCAGCCGGGCCGCCGCCCCCAGGGCGACCGCCGAGGGCAGCTCCATCCGCCGGATCCCGCTGAGCTCCTCGATCTCCTCTTGCTCGAGCCACCCGTCGCAGCCGACGGCCAGTTCCCCGTCGACCTTCTCCAGCACGGCGTACTCGAGGGCACTGCACAGGTCCTCGGCGTGGCAGAACTGCCAGGCCGGCCGGGACCCGGCCACCACCAGCAGCCGGGGCGACTCGAAGTACCTGGTCAGCGCCGTATCCGTGCCCCCGACGAGCACGGCGGGCCGGACGACGGTGACATTGAGTCCGGGATGCGCCCGCGGGGCCCGGCGCGCGAGCCGCTCGATCTCCAGCAGGTCCCCGACCCCGGTCGCCTCCGCCGTGGCCCGCAGTTCGGCGTCCTCCGAGAGCGGGAGCTCGTTGTCCGGCAGTGCCCCGTACACCATCGAGGACGTGCACAGCACCACCCGGTGCACCCCCGCCGCCGCGGCGGCGGTCAGCACCGTCTGCGTCCCCCGGACGTTGTATGCCGTACGCGCCGCGGTGTCCGTCTCCAGGTCGAGATCGAGCGCCAGGTGCACCACGACGTCCGCACCCCGCAGCTTCTCCGCGATCGCCGGGTCCCGCACGTCCAGGATGTGCCACTGCGCCGCCGCGCACTCACCGCGCCGCTCGTCGATCGCCACGACCTGCTTGATCTCGTCGGACGCGGCGAGCCGCTCGGTGAGCAGCGCGCCGACGCCGGACGCGGCGCCGGTGACCGCGACCACCGGTCCGCGGACGCCCGCGGACTCGCCGGCCCGCAGCGGCACCGCCGAGGGGTGCTGACCGTCCGACATGCGGGCTGAATGGTTTCGCGCTCCGCGAACCTGCGGATCTGGGGAACTCACCAGGCGTCTCCAGCGGTTGTCTTCAGTACGACCGCGAAGCACGCGTGCGTACCAGGTGGCATCCATCCTGCCGCAGGCCAGGTGTCGGCGAAGCACTCAGGCCCGATCGGGCCCAGGTGTCTAC
Organism: Streptomyces sp. NPDC001156; assembly: GCF_053598275.1. Lineage (NCBI taxonomy): Bacteria > Bacillati > Actinomycetota > Actinomycetes > Kitasatosporales > Streptomycetaceae > Streptomyces > Streptomyces sp. NPDC001156. The sequence continues at coordinate 7,304 of NZ_JBSFJX010000208.1, forward strand.
GCTGGGTGGTGTTGTCGGGCAGCCAGCCGCCGGAAGGAACCGGTGGCCTTACCAGCCGAGGAATCCCGTGAGTGACACCCCATTCGGATTCGGCCTTCCGCCGGAGGAGCCGGAGAACGGCGACGAGGGCAAGAAGAAGGACCAGCAGAGCGGTGGCGGTCAGGGTCCGGCCAACCCGTTCGGTTTCGGGCCCGGAGCCGGTGGCGCCGACAATCCGCTCGCCGCGATGTTCGGTTCCCTGAACCCCACCGACCTGGGCGCCGCCTTCCAGCAGCTGGGCCAGATGCTCTCGTACGAGGGCGGCCCGGTGAACTGGGACATGGCCAAGCAGATCGCCCGCCAGACGGTCTCCCAGGGCACCCAGGACGGCACGAAGGACGTGAGCGTCGGCCCCGGCGAGCGCTCCGCTGTCGAGGAGGCGGTCCGCCTGGCCGACCTGTGGCTCGACGATGTGACGTCCCTGCCGTCCGGCGCGGGCACCGCCGTGGCCTGGAGCCGTGCGGAGTGGGTCGAGGCGACCCTGCCGGTGTGGAAGGAGCTCGTCGACCCGGTCGCCGAGCGCGTCGGCGCCGCCATGGGCGATGTCCTGCCGGAGGAGATGCAGGCCATGGCCGGCCCGCTGATCGGCATGATGCGCTCGATGGGCGGCGCCATGTTCGGTACGCAGATCGGGCAGGCCGTCGGCGTCCTCGCGGGCGAGGTCGTCGGCTCGACCGACATCGGCCTGCCGCTCGGCCCGGCCGGGAAGGCCGCACTGCTGCCGCTGAACATCGAGGCCTTCGGCAAGGACCTGGGCGTCCCCAAGGAGGAGGTGCGGCTGTATCTCGCGCTGCGCGAGGCCGCACACCAGCGTCTGTTCGCGCACGTTCCCTGGCTGCGCTCGCACCTGTTCGGGGCGGTCGAGGGCTACGCGCGCGGCATCAAGGTCGACACGGCGAAGCTGGAGGACGTGGTCGGCCAGTTCGACCCGCAGAACCCGGAGGAGCTGCAGCAGGCGCTCCAGCAGGGCATGTTCCAGCCGGAGGACACCCCCGAGCAGAAGGCGGCCCTGGCTCGTCTGGAGACGGCCCTGGCGCTCGTCGAGGGCTGGGTGGACGCCGTGGTACACGCGGCCGCGAAGCCGCGCCTGGCGTCCGCGGACGCACTGCGCGAAACGCTGCGCCGCCGTCGCGCCACGGGCGGCCCGGCCGAGCAGACGTTCGCGACGCTCATCGGTCTGGAGCTGCGGCCGCGCCGGCTGCGGGACGCCGCACGCCTGTGGGCGTCCCTCACGGACGCGCGCGGTGTGGATGGCCGGGACGGCCTGTGGGCCCACCCCGACATGCTGCCGACGGCCTCCGACCTGGACGACCCCGACGGCTTCGTGCACCGTGAGCAGCTGGACTTCTCCGAACTGGACAAGATGCTCGGCGAGGCGGCGGACGGAGCCAAGAAGCCGAACCTCGAGAAGGACGACGACGCCAAGGACGACGACACCGAGTGAGCCTGTACGACGACGCGGTCCGCGTGCTCAAGGAGTACGAGGACCAGGAGGATCTGCGCCAGGCGTATCTGGACCACCTCGAGGCACACCCTGACGGCCTCTGGAAGGCGTGCCACGCGGGACACCTCACCGCGAGCGGGCTGGTGATCGACCCCGGCCGCGGCCGGGTGCTGCTCACGCTGCACAAGAAGCTCAGGATGTGGCTGCAGATGGGCGGCCACTGCGAGCCGGGCGACGCCACGCTGGAGGCCGCGGCCCTGCGCGAGGCCACGGAGGAGTCCGGCGTCGCAGGTCTCGTCCTGCTGCCGGGCGGCCCGGTGCGCCTGCACCGGCACTCGATCCCTTCACCGTGCCACTGGCACTTCGACGTCCAGTACGCGGTCCTGGCTCCGCCGGACGCGGAGCACATGATCAGCGACGAGTCGCTGGACGTCCGCTGGTTCCCCTATGACGAGGTGGCGAACGTCACGGACGAGTCGGTCGTAGGCCTGCTGGAGGCGGCGCGCGCCAGGCTGTGAAAGAGCGAGGGGCGACCGCCGCAGCGGCCACCCCTCACTTGCTCAGCTCCAGACGTTGCCCTGGTTCTGGCCCCGGGCGCCGTACTGGCCCATGCCGTACTGGGCGCGTAGCCCCTGTCCGATCACCGCGTTCTGCGGCGGCAGCAGCTCACTGGGCTGGACCAGCGCGTAGCCGTTGCCCATGAAGCTGAGCTCCCAGCCCTCGCCGGTGTTGCCCCGGCGGCGCCACACACCGGAGGAGTGCGTCTGCGCCTGCATCTGGACCCGCAGGCTCGTGGACCAGGCGACGATCGCGTCCGCGTCGCAGTTGACGTACTTGTCCGGCGTGACCTGCATCAGCAGGGGCGCGCCCGACGTCATCAGCGCGACCTTGCCACGGCCGGTGATGTTGAGCTGGTACTTGCCGGAGCCGGAGATGCCGTACTGGCTGTCCACGGCGATGACCTCGTGGTGCAGTGAGGAGTCCATCGCCAGGACGTAGCTGCTGTCGACGGTGAGCCCGTCCTGTTCCACATCCATGATGTGCACGTGCTGGGCGAGGTTGGCGAGGTAGACGGTGCCCTGACCGTGACAGCGCATCAGGTCCAGGCCCTCGCCGGTATAGGCACGCGCGCGCTGCTGGCCGTGGCTCTGGTACTCGCCGTCGAACTCGATCAGCCCCTGGTAGGCCACCATGGTGCCCTTGCGCGCCAGGATGTCGTCGTGGCCCTCCAGCAGGACGCGCAGCATCTGCGAGTTCTGCAGGCTGTAGCGGTCCTGGGTCTGCTGCTCGTTGTAGCCGAAAAGCGTGCTCTGCATGGTGTGCGGTTCCCCCTCAGCCCCTGAACCGGAGGCGGTCGGTGCTGTCCTCGCTGGGCTGGACGACCACGATGCCCTGCCCGGAGAACGCCATCTGATACGCCTCGCCGCTGCCGCGCCCGATGAGCGACTGCGCCTTGAAGCTGCGCTTGCCCTTCACCTTCAGGTTCGGCGACCAGGCCACGAGGGCGTCCGGGTCGACGTACGTCTCGTCCTCACCGCCACCGCAGTCGACGACGATCGGCTCGCCGCGGGAGGTCAGGGCCACCCAGCCCTGTCCGGAGATCTTCGTGTTCCACAGGCCCTGCCCGGCGAACTTGGCGAGCCCCTTGACGCGTTCGACACCCCACTGGAGGTGCGCGTCGAAGGCGAGCAGGTTGGTGGCGTTGACGGAGATCGCGTCACCGTTCAGGTTGATGACGACCACGTTCGCGCCGTAGTCGGCGAGGTAGAGCAGACCGTCCCCGGAGCACTTCATCAGGGGCGCGCCCTCACCGGTGATCCAGTCCCGCGCGATCTGGCGCACGGCCGGCGGGTTGGGCTCGTACTGGATGAACCCCTCGTAGGCGACCATCGACCCCACACGGGCGAGGAGGTCGCTTCCGGTCTGCATGGCGACCTTCAGCATGTGATTGCCGTGGTTCTCCATGCGGGCGGTGACGGGCGCGGGCGCGAAGCCCGCGAGCGGCTGGTTCATGTCGGGCTCCCTCAGACCTCGTACGGCTGGACGACGACGAAATTGCCGGGCGCCGCCCGGAACTGGAGGTTGACGCTCTCCCCGGTGTCCCCGGGGTAGGCGTTGCGGCGCATCCGCACCTGGCTGGAGACGATCACCTGAGCCGCGGCGGACCAGGCGACGACGGCGTTGGAGTCCACGAAGGTCGTCGGGGTGACGGGCAGCACCACGGGCGCGCCGTGCGTCTTCACGACGATCGTCCCGGTGCCCTGGAACTGCATCGTGAACAGCGCGCCGCCCGGGATGCCGTGCCCCTCGATGCGCCGGACCTCGTGCTGGAGGGACTCGTCGAAGGCGAGGACGTTCTCCGCGGAGACGCAGATGGCGTCGCCCTGGAGCTCGATGGGATGCAGATGGGTGGCGCTCTCGGCGAGGAACACTTGACCCTGCCCCGTACAGCGCATCAGCTGCATCTCCTGGCCGGTCGCGTTGCCCACGATCCGCCCGGCGAAACCGGCGCCCTTGTAGCTGAAGTCGACCTTGCCCTGGTACAGCACCATGCTGCCCTGCCGGGCCAGCACCGGCTGGCCGCCGATACCGAGGTCGACCCGGACGAGCTTCTTGTTCTGCTGCGTCCACCGCTGCCCGGTCGGCGTCTCCTTGAAGGCCTGCAGCGCCGCGGTCACCCCGGCACCGCCCTGAGGTGCGCCCTGGGGAGCACCGTACGGGGAGGGTGCCGCGGGCTGTCCGGCGTACTGTCCCGGGACCTGCCCGTACGACGGCTGCTGACCATAACCGGGGGGCGCGGCCGGGGGCTGCTGACCGTAGCCGGGCGGCATCGGGGCGGACGGCTGTCCCCCGTAGCCGGGCGGCGGGCCCGGCTGCCCGGGCGGCTGGACGTAGGGCGCGGGCCCGGGCGGCGGAACCGTAGCGCCGGGCGGCGTGTTCAGGGGCGCCACGATGGTGGGTGCGGCGTGCACGGACGGCACCGGGGCCGGGGCGGGCGGCGCGGGGGCCGGCGGGGGCGGGAAGCCCTGCGGAGCCGGCTGCGGCGGCGCCGGAGCGGGTGGCGGCGCAGGGGTGGACGGGGCGGCGAACGCGGGCGGCGCGGCGGCCTGCGCGGGCGGCGCGAATCCCGGGGCGGCACCGGACTGCGGCTGCTGGGGTGCGGACGTCTCCTCTTCGAGGACCTCGCCGCCGAAGTTCTTCAGCAACGCGTCGAGTCCGCCGTCGAATCCCTGGCCGACCGCGGCGAACCGCCAGACGTCCTTGAGGTAGAAGTCGCCCAGCATCACGGCGCGTTCGGTGGTGAACTCCGAGCCGTTGAAGGAGTACCGTGCCACCTCCTCGCCGCCCGCTACGATACGGATGTATCCGGGATTGATCTGCGACATCTGCCCGTTGCCGTCCACCGTCGCCGTGAACGACAGCTTATGGATCTGCGGCGGGATCCTGTCGAGCGTGACCCGGAAGGACTCCGTGTCACCCGCCTGCGAACCGAGGAGCTGAATGGCCTCCTCCGGCGTCTTCGGCTGGTTGAAGAAGACGAAGTAGCGGTCGTCCGAAAGCCGTTCGTCGGCGTCCAGACCGAAGCAGCTGATGTCGAAGGTCAGTCCGGGCCCGGAGATCTGCACACCTACATACAGATCCGTTCCCGAGGTGAGGTCACTGACCCTGGCCTTGTGGCCGCGCTGGAATTCCCTGGCCATGCGTAACGACCGTCCCCCATCCCGAATATGAGTGCGTCGCGTCAGGCTAGCCGCAAACGCCGCGAGTGGAAGAAGCCGGTACAGACCCGGTACACAACCGCTTCCTCGGTGGCGCCGCGGGACATCGGGCCGGATGTCCGGACTACTCCTCGGCAGGCGCGGGCTGATGCGGCAGCCGGTCGGCCGCGACCACGCCCTCCAGGTAGCCGCGGGCGCGCTCGGTGCGCGGGTACGCCTCCAGCAGTCGCCAGAACCGCGGGCCGTGCCCCGGGACCAGCAGATGCGCGAGCTCGTGCAGGAGGACATAGTCGACGACGTAGTCGGGCATGCCCTGCAGCCGGTGCGACAGACGGATGCTGGCTTCGGAGGGGGTGCACGAACCCCACCGCGTGTTCTGGTTGGTGACCCAGCGCACCGAGGTGGGCCGCGCCCGGCCGTCGAAGTACTGCACCGAAAGCCGCTCGGCACGCTCGGCGAGCTCCGCGTCGCCGATGACCCGCTTGTTCTCCTGCGCGGCCAGTTTGGCGAGCATGAGGTTCACCCAGCGCTGCTCCTCCGCCTCGGACATCCGGGCAGGGATCAGCACGATGGTGCGGTCGCCCTCGCGGTACGCGGAGACAGTCCTGCGGCGACGCGCACTCCTGCGTACCTCGATCGCGCTCGCCCCTGAGCCGCTCGGCGGCTGGCTCGTCGTGCTGCGCTGTGGGTTTCCGGCGCGGTGCAGTGGTTCGGCGGGCACGCCCCGACGTTACCTGCTGCACATGGGGGAAGTCCCGCCTCCGGGACGGTTCCGTTTGGATCCGCACCCGGACCGCTCGTTTTGTAAGACCAATGCCCAAGGCCGGGTAGTTAACGATCTCCGTGTCACTGCAAGGGAGTTGGTGACCATGTTGTGGCGGTGTAGAGGCCGGGTCCGATCTTGTGGATGAGTCCGCTCTCGGCCCATCTGGAGAGTTGTCTGTACATGGTGTCCAGGGTGACGTC
>NZ_JBSFJX010000209.1:0-13448 GCF_053598275.1 Streptomyces sp. NPDC001156
AGACCGGCAACATCTGGCGCGCTCAGGGCCGCCGGGCTCGCCTCGACTTCAAGAACTTCGACCGCTTCATCACCCTCAAGGGCGAGGCGGAGGACAGCTGGCGCGGCGAGATCCACGACGGCGAGGTCGTCCGCACCCACGAGGATGCAATCGCCGAGGAGGAAGAAGGCGCCGAGGGCGAAGAAGAGGAACCCGAGGGCGAGTACGAGGAAGAGGAAGAGGAGACCGCGGAAGAGGAACCCGAGGGCGAGTACGAGGAAGAGGAAGAGGAAGCCGAGGAAGAGGGCAACGGCGAAGAGGAACCCGAGGGCGAGTACGAGGAAGAGGAAGCCGAAGAAGAGGGCAACGGCGAAGAGGAAGAAGAGGAGTACGAAGAAGAGGCTGACGAGCGCGAGGCCGAGCGGCCGCCCGCCGGGAGCCGGCGATGACGACACCCAGCAGGCTCCCGGATCCCTACGGGGCCCAGCAGCGGTGCCAGCCTCGCCGACATCCCCGACGCCGCTGCGCCGCCGACGACCCGACCTCTCCCGCGAGTCCCTGTGCGCCTCGGACGAGCGGTTCGCCCAGGCCGCCGGGGTCCTCCACCTCTGAGACCCTGAGATCTCGACGCACGATCATCGTTCCCATGCTCGCGACACCGCCGTCCCTGCGGCCCATTACATGATCGATCTATCACGTGCACCCGGACGAGTAAGCCGGAGACCCCCGACACGCCCATCGCGCGGATCGGGACAGACGAAGCGATTCGAATGCAGCTCCGTCACGCTGCGTGGATATCCGGTCTGACCTCCACGATGATGTCCGCGTCCGTCTCGTCGCCCTCCTCGTCGCGCCAGAGGAAGACCCGGACGTGCTTCGCCCGGGGAAAGCCGCGCATCTTCCACTCGGTCATCAGGTCGGCGACGACGAGGGCGACGGCAAACTGGGCGCCCTCGCTCGAATCGGCAGCTGTGATCGCGCCCCGCCACCGTTCGGGGTCGCTGCCGTAGGGGCGCCATCCCTCCGAGCCATGTGGCTCGAATACCCGGTACACCCCAGTCCGTCTCGGTGCCCATAACGCCGATCGTGTCACCTGGGAGCGCCCTGCGCCGTATCGGATCGACTGCGGCCGGGGTGGTCGAGGTGATACGTCCGCCACCGTCCCTCTCCGCCTGCGCACGACGGTCACCAAGGGCGCCGGCAGCGCGGCCGCCGCCTTGGCCGAGACATGGTCTTCAAACTCGTCGAATCCGCCCAGCAACGGTGGCTGGCCGTCAACGCACCCCACCTCGTCGCCCTCGTCCGCGCCGGAGCTCAGTTCGAACGCGGCCTGCTGGTCGAGCGTCGGAACCGCGTGGCGTAAGGCAGCATTCGGCGTTACCGGGCGGACTCCGAACGCCCTGCCCCGTGCGTCGGCGAACCGGCTGGTACGGGGGTGTTACGGGATCGCCATGCGCCAGATGCGGGCCCAGGTGGAGGCGTACTGGCGCAGCAGCGGGCCGGTGGTGTAGGGGATGCCGTACTTTTCGCATAGCTTGCGCACCCGGGGAGCGATCTCGGCATAGCGGTTGCTGGGCAGGTCGGGGAAGAGATGGTGCTCGATCTGGTGGCTGAGGTTTCCGGTGAGGATGTGCAGGAGAGGGCCGCCGTCGATGTTCGCCGAACCGAGTGCCTGCCGTACGTACCACTCGCCGCGCGACTCGCCCTCGATCTCGTCCTCGGTGAAGGATTCTGCACCGGCGGGGAAGTGGCCGCAGAAGATCACGGTGTGCGCCCAGATGTTGCGGGTGACGTTGGCGGTGAGGTTGCCGAGCAGGCAGGACAGGGCGGACGGGCCGGCCAGCAGCGGGAACAGGACGTAGTCCTTAGTGAACTGCCGTGCCACCTTGCGGGCCACACCTGCGAGGTCGCCCAGGAACGCGCGCACGGACTTGCGGCCCTGGACGACTGCCTCGGGCTCCAGGTCGTACAGCGCGATGGCCCACTCGAAGAGCGGTGCCAGCAGCGGCCCGCCGTAGAAGGGCTGGAGGAGATGGACGGGGCGCCAGGGCTGGTCCATGCTCATCCGCATGGCCACGTAGCCCAGGTCCCGGTCCCGGCCCACCACGTTGGTCCAGGTGTGGTGCAGGTCGTTGTGGGTGTGCTTCCAGGCGGCGGCCGGAGTGGGGAAGTCCCATTCCCAGGTGGTGGAGTGGATGGCCGGGTCGCGCATCCAGTCCCACTGTCCGTGCAGGATGTTGTGGCCCAGCTCCATGTTCTCCAGGATCTTGGCGGTGGTGAGCATCGCCGTCCCGGCCAGCCAGGCGGGCGGCAGCAGGGAGACGGCCAGTGCGGCCCGGCCGCCGACTTCCAGGGCGCGGTGCACCCTGATGAGGGTACGGATGTAGCGGGCGTCCTCGGCGCCGCGCTCGGCCAGCACCTCGGCGCGGATGTGGTCCAGTTCCTGCCCGAAGGCGTCGGCTTCGGGCGGCGCAAGAGCAAGCGCAGCGGCCACTGGTTCTCCCCTTCCTCAAGGCTCGACAGATCGGCTCTACAGGTCGATGTGCACGGGTCCACAGGCGGCCGACACGCAGGTCTGGATCAGGTCGCCCGGCTCGCCGTGTACGTCGCCGGTCCGCAGGTCGCGGACCCGGCCGGCGGACAGCGGGCTGACGCAGCTGTGGCAGATGCCCATACGGCAGCCGCTGGGCATGACGACACCCGCCGCCTCGCCGACGTCCAGCAGGGACGTGGCGGAGCCGGCGTCCGTCTCGACACCGCTGCGGGTGAAGCGCACCCGCCCGCCGTGCCCGCCCGATCCACTGCCCGGCGCGGCCGGTGACGGTGGCCGGAACCGCTCCAGGTGCAGCCGGTGCCGGGCATCCGCGTCGCGCCAGGTCCGCTCGGCGAACGCCAGCAGCCCTTCCGGCCCGCAGGCCCAGGTCTCGCGCTCCACCCAGTCAGGGCACACAGCGCCCAGGCGTACCCGATCCAGCCGCCCTTCCCGGCGGGTGTGGTGTTCGTACAGCGTGAACCAGCTCTCGCGGGCGGCAATGGCATGGAGCTCACCGCCGAAGACCACCCGGTCGGCGTCCGACGAGCTGTGCACCAGCACGGTGTCCGGGCGGCGGCCCGTGTGCCCGGCGAGCGCGCGCAGCATGGCCACCACGGGAGTGATGCCAATGCCGCCGGTCAGGAACAACAGGCGCGTGGGCGGCGGGTCGGGCAGCACGAAATCCCCCTGGACAGGACCCAGGCGCAGGGATTCCCGGGGCCGGACCCGGTGGGCCAGGTGCCGGGACACCCGCCCGCCCGGGACCGCCCGCACGGTGATCGCGAAACGCCGGGAGCCGTCCGGCGGGGTCGTGATCGAGTACGTCCGCCAGTGCAGTACGCCTTCGATGCCCACTCCCACCGGCACGTACTGCCCGGCCGCGCGATGCCCCGACCAGCCGCGCCCCGCCCGCACCACGAGCGTCGTCGCGTCCGCCGTCTCCGCCCGGACTACCTCCACCCGGCCCGCGGGCCACCTGGCCGACCACAGGGGATCGACGACCGCCAGAAAGTCATCAGGCAGCAACGGCGTGGTCAGCCGCCCGGCGCCCTGCCAGACGGGCCGCGCCACGTGCCGGAGCACACCCACCATTCCGCCTCCCCGTTCCTCGTCACTCTCCGATCACCTACGCTCACGCATCCGTGGAGGACCGGCAAGCCGGGTTGCTCCTTCCTTGACGGGCATGGCCCTGGCGCGAGCCGGCCGCCTACCCGCCCGCACTAACGACGACCTCGCGGCGCGGGTGTGGACACGCATGCATTCGATGCAGCCCCCGGCAACGGCTTGCCAAGCCCTTGTCCCCGGCATGTCCGACCGTCAGCCTGTCGGCGGTACCTGCGGTCCCCGCGGCCGATCCCGGGCATGGCGTCGTTGTGGCGAAGGCCCGCGATCCGTGCGTCATGCCGAATGCGGAGCCGGCGGATCAGGGCGATTCCGGCTCAGGGCCACCGGGCCGCCATCATGGCGAGGATCACCGCCACGGTGAGCGGTCTCCGTGGTTCTCAACTCCCTCGGCCTGAGGGCAAGGGCCCGTCGCGCTCAGTGGCGGGAGTGTGGCGGTGTGGGGTGTTGCGACGACCACTAGAAAGCGCCAGGCGGGGTAGGGCCTCTGTGCGTCGCAAGGGGTCTGCGCTGGAGGCGCTTTCGCGCCCGGCGCTGAGCTGGAGCCCCGCCCCGCTGGGGCCGGGACAGCCCGCCGGCGGGGCCTTCATGGGTCCGAGATGGGTCCGGAAGGACAGTGAAACCCCGTGAACGATCATCGCGGCCCGGGTATCTGCATGCCTGCTGACCTGCACAGACGGGGAAAACGGGGACGCTCAGGGAAGCCCGAGGCAACGCTCTGGCGAGCTCGTAATGCGTAGGTCTCGGGTTCGAATCCCGAAAGCGGCTCCACGAGAAAAGACCGGGTCAGTGTCTATGACCTGGCCCTTTCTCATTCCTTGATCGGTTCGTGGTCTACGCCACCGCCCCCGGACAGCCCTGGTGGTCCCTGCCCGTCCGGCCCGGCGAGCGCGCCTACGAGTTCGACCCCGACACCGGCGAGCCCGCCGCCGGCAGCGGACGCCCCTACCCGCACCCCGTCCTCCCGCGCGAGGTCGCCGCCCTGGAGGAGGAACGCTGCGGCCCCACGGCCCCTACCGCGACGCCTTCGGCCTGTGCACCGGCTGCGGCCTCAGAGGCCGCGTCGAACGCCGCTGCGCCGCCGACGACCCCGACCGCTCCCGCGAATCCCTGCGCGCCGCGTACGCCCAGCCCTGGAAGTGGGTGCCCTGCCCGCACGCCTGCTGCTACGTCGGCACGCCGGAGATCCGCCCGAGCATCCTGTACGGACTGGTTCCGCAGCTCAGCCCGAGCCGCTAGCCTGTGCACAGCGGTCCGGCAGGCCCGCGTAGACGGCCGAGGGCCCCGACCCCCTGATGGGGGCGGGGCCTTCGTCATCCCCAAAGGGTCTGCGGTGCTCACCGCTTCGCCGACCGCAGCTGACCTCAGTCGACTCCCCCGGCCTCCGTTCCCACAGGTCCGGGGGGCCCACATGGGGAACGTCAGGGGAACGGAAGGCCGAGTAAAGGCCGGGAACGATCCGACGGGTACGGAAGGCCGGACCGCGCTGACCAGCCAGAACAGTGAATCCGGGGGAAGATCATCACAGACGGGGCAGGTTATAGAGCCTCTCCTAAAGCGGGTGTCGCAGGTTCGAATCCTGCCGGGGGCACAACGCAAAGGGCCAGTTCAGAGGCTTGATCCCCTCGAACTGGCCCTTTCGCATGATCACGGGCGTGCCACTCGCGTGCCAGAAAGTCCGCTAAGAGTCCACGTCGCCCCGAGTCTCGCGGATCATCGAGCCGAGGCGATCGGCGATCTCTCGGTCGCGGCCGTTGACCATGTGCTGATAGATCAGCGCCGCCCGGGGCGTGCTGTGGCCCATCCGGGTCATCAGCTCACGCAGGCTCGCGCCGGATGCGGCGAGGGTGTTCCCGGTGTGTCGCAGATCGTGGAAGTGCACGTCTGCCGTGATCCCCGCCTTCTTCCTGGCCTTGATCCAGTCGTCTCGGAAGTTGCTGCGACGGAGCCGACCGCCCCGGGGCCCGAGGAAGACGTGATCGTCTCGGCCGGACCCGGAGTAGGCATCGAGGTGCCGCTTCACGTCCGGCAGGAGTTCAGTCGGGAAGGCCACCGGCCGGACACCGGCATCCGACTTCGGAGCCTTGTCGAAGAGAGCTCCCGTCTGCATCTCCGCCTGCGAGCGCTGAACCATGAGCACGGCGTTACCCATGGCGACGTCCCGCCGGCGGAGAGAGGCCAGCTCCCCGAAGCGCAGCCCAGTGAAGGCAGCCAGGAGAACGAGCAGCCGGTAGCGCTGGCCGATCGCGTCCGCCACGGCGTATACCTCGGTAACCGTGAGGATGGGCCGCTCTGGAACGTCGTAGCGGTCGGCGCCCTTGATCCGGCACGGGTTACGCCGAATCAGTTCATCATCGACGGCCGTGTTCAGGATCGCCCGCAAGATCTGATAGGCCTTGACCACGGTCGGCTCACCGGTCCGTTCAAGGCATGCCGTACGCCAGGTCCGGACCTGAGCCGTCGTGATCGAGGACAGAGGCCGCTCGCCAAAGGTGGGCAACAGGTGCAGTCGGATCACAATCTCGTGCCGCTCGCGCGAGCGGGCCGCCAGCTTCCGGTCTTTGAGCCAGGCAGTGGCGTACTCGCCGAAGCGGACCTTGCCCGCGTCAGGGTCGGCCCACTGACCGCGAGTGATGTCCGCCTCGATGTGAGTCAGCGCGACCTCAGCATCCGTCTTGGTGGCGTACGTCTCCTGTGCACTGCGGAACTGACCCGTGTTCGGATCACGGTAACGGGCTTGCCAGCGACCCGACTTGAGCTGTCGGACCGAACCGAACCGAACCGGCGCCGCCTGCCCTGGTTGTTCGCCATCAGGAAACCCTCCTGAGCGCCACAGACCGAACGGTCACCGGCTGCACGGTGCGGTCAGCGATGTAGGCAGACACGGCGCTCTCCGGGATGCGGACGTGCCGACCAACCTTGACAAAGGTGATCCGGCGTTCCTCGATCAGGCGACGAGGGAAGCGCACGGTCGTACCGAGGACTTCGGCAACCTCTTGCACGCTGAGGAGTCGGTCCATGCTCACCACTCCCCCTCTGCATCAAGATCTGACAGGTCGGCCAGAGCCTCACGCGCGGTCTCGCGGTTGAGGCGGAGATCCCGGGCGATCGATGCAGCGAGCCAGGATTCGCCGGGGGTGTGGCCGTGTCCGGCGTAGGTCCAGTGAGCGAGGATCAGAGTGGAGCCCTCCGTTTCGTCGAGATCTTCCGAAAGCCCGCGTTCGCGGCGTTCCTGCCGGGCGCGGTAGTCGGCGCGTACCTGACGCAGCGCGCCGAGCGTGGTGGAGTAGTGGCGGGACTTGGTGGAGAAGTGGCTGCGGAAGCCGAGCATGTGAGCCCACTTGGCCAGCAGCCGATCCGGGTAGGCGCCGTCCAGGTCCCAGCACGCCTCGATGAGTCGTCGTGTGTGCGCGGGCAGGCCGGGCAGCTTGTCCAACTCCGAGAGCTCCCCGATCCGGCGGTCGACCGTGCCGGTGGTCTCGGCCGCCTTCGTGGCGTACTTGGCCACGTACGAGGCCACGGCCTGTTCCGTCAGCTCCTCATGCCCCAGGGCGCCGATGGGCTGCACGTCGACCTGCGAGCCCCACCGCAGACTGCGGGCGGGGAAGTCCCCGGCGGCGGGCACCGGCACGGAGACCCGAGCGGCGGCAGCGCGGATCGCGTCGTCCAGGAGCGCGACCGTGGCCCAGGCCGGCGGGGAGCTGTCGGGACCGTCGGGTCCGTCCAGGCGCACCACGGCGTGGAAGTGCACGGCCCCGCGCTTTTGGAACTCGGCGACCTTGCCGAAGGAGACCCGGCACACCTCCTTCAGGGCGGACTGGGTCAGGCCCGCGCGGGTGGCGATCTCGCGGCGCAGGTAGATGGTGAAGCGCCGCCACAGATCCCCGGCGTGGTTGTTCCACAGCACGGCCCCGGCGTAGTCGTACCGCTCCGGGCCGAGCGCCGTGCCCAGCGCCGGGTCATCGTCGGCGTGCCGGGCGCCGCACCGGCAGCGGCCGGAGTCGGGCCGGTTGTGGACGGGCCCGAACGAGGGCGCGGTGAGAGTCGCGAAGACGCGGGGGTGGTCCCGGACCGTGGCGGGCACATCCTTGCGTTCGTCGCCGGTGATCCCGGCACGGATCAGGTGGTAGGTATCGCCCGCGTACGTCCAGGCGCACGAGGGGCAGCGGGAGGCGCGCCGGTTGCCGCAGGCGACGCGGAGCCGTCCGCCCGGCTCCAAGTCGGTGCTGTAGGAGTACAGGACGTCGCCGGTCTTGGCGTCACAGGTGACCGTCTGGCCCACCAGGTGGATGGGGTTGGAGCAGCCGCCCGTGCGGCGGACTTGTTCCTGCCAGCGGTCGAAGCCCGGCGCGTTGGCGACCCGGAGCAGGTCGGCGAGGGTGAGGGGGTCGGTGCCCAGGGAGGCCGCAGCACCGGCCACGGCCTCCGGGGCGACGGGGAAGACCGTCACGCAGCCACCACCGTTTCGAGCTGGGCCGCCAGGTCCGACACCAGGTGCTCCAAGGCGTCGATGCGGTCGGCGAGCGTCGCGTTGCCGGTACGGGTGAAGCCGAGGGCATCGGGTGTGGCCCGGAACAGGACGCAGAGGAGGACCTGGTAGGTCTGGCTGGGCCGGTTGACGCCGTTCTCCCATCGGGAGATCTGCACCGTGAGGGAGCTCTCGGCAGCCACCTCCCAGCCCCAGCTCTCGGCCAGCAGACGCAGCGCCCGCACGACCTTGCGCTGAGACCAGCCACGAGCCACCCGAGCACGACACAGCGGAGCGTCCGTAGCCCGGAGCGCGCTACGCAAGGGCTGCACCGGCGGCGCGGCCGCGTCGGTCAGCGGTGTGATCACGGCGAGGCTCATGCCTGCACCCCCGCTTCCACGACCTCGGCGCCACCGCAGGTGGGACACCAGATCTGAAACTCGGAGGTGTCGTAGCCGGTGCCGCCGCAGTCCAGGCAGTTGATCCAGTCCCGGTCCGCGAAGTAGAAGCGGCAGAACTCCGCGTCGGCGCAGCGAGGCTCCGCACACACAGGGCAGCAACGGCCCGACGTGGAACGGCGGATGGGCTCGGGGCGCGGGGCCGGTAACGGTAGTACTGGCGAAATGTGCGGGGCGGTCAGCGTTGCGGGCATGATGGAGGCTCCCTTTGTGGGACGAAGGAGGGCGGCGGCTTGCTTGGCGGTAGGTGCGTCGCCCTCCGGAGTACGGCCAGTGGCCGCGTGGCTTAGCTTGCTATATAGCAGACTAGATCACAAGAGATAGTGCGGCATACGCTGTGCTACGTCGCCGTGCTCGGTACTCTCGGCGCATGACGGTTGAAGCCCACGACCCCAGGCCCAAGAAGGTGCAGATCGCCGACGCCTTGCGCGAAGAGATCGCAGCGCTGCCGGCGGGGTACCGGCTTGCGTCGCTGCGCGAGCTGGCCGACCGGTTCAAGGTCACCACGGTGACGGCGGGCAACGCGCTCAAGGTGCTCGCGGACGAGGGCGTGATCGTCTCGGTCCCCACCCGGGGGTACTTCGTGCAGTCCCCGCCGAGCGCTGGCGAAGCCGGGCAGGAGGCCGGCGGGCCGGTTAACCGAGATGAGATCAACGCTATCCACTCCGAGATTCAGCAACTTGCTGCTCGAGTAGCCGAGTTGGAGAAGCGCGCCCAGTCCCCGAGCAGTGCCTGACTAGTGATCCACCATGCGTGAGGCGCCTCGGACGCACTAGGGACAGGCGTGGTGTCACCGGGGGACAGCCTTGGTGCCAACCCCCTGTCACCCCCCGTGTCACCAGCTCTCTGAATGCCAGACTCGAAGGCAGGCACCCGACGGGAGGGCAGCACATGAGTGACGAACGGCCAGCATGGGCACGACGGCTTTCCTCGGAGCGCGAGGCCCGGCAGTGGTCACAGGCCGAAGTGGTGGCCGCGCTGCGGGCGCACGCACCCAAGCCCCTGCCCGAAGGCTCCAGCATGGTGCGGCAGTGGAAGCGCTGGGAGTCCGGTGAGGTCATGCCGAGCGACTTCTACAAACCGATCATCGCCGCCACCTTCGGCACCGTCACCCACGCAATCTTCCCCGTAGCCGGTCAGCGAGACGGAAATGCCGAGATCGTCGCCGCCAGCGGCATGGAAACACTCGACATCATCAGCAGATTGCAGGCGTCCGACGTCGACAGCGCCACGCTGGACGCGCTCCGCATCACGGCCGATCGACTGTGCTCCGAGTACCCGTACCTGCCAGGCGCTCAGCTCGCTGCCGAGGGTAGGCAGTGGCTCAAGCGAGTCGCCGGACTCCAGTCCCAACGGCTCACGCTCGCACAGCACCGCGAAGTCCTCACCCTGTCCGGGTGGCTCGCACTCCTGATCGGATGCGTCGAGTACGACATGGGCGACCGGGCCGCGGCCGAGAGCACGCGGAAGGCAGCCCTGTCTTTAGCGCATGAGTCCGGTAACGCAGAGATCGCCGGTTGGGCTCACGAGATGCGTGCCTGGTTCGCCCTCACCACGGGCGACTACCGCGGAATCCTCGCCGCCTCGCAGGCCGGGACGGAGGCCGCTCCCACGCAGGGCGTAGCGGTACAACTCGCCGCCCAGGAGGCGAAGGGATGGGCACGGCTGGGCGACCGCCGACAGACCGAGGTGGCGCTCGATCGAGGCCGCAAACTCCTTGAAGGGATGCCGTATCCCGAGAACCTCGATCACCACTTCGTGGTGGACCCGGCGAAGTTCGACTTCTACGCCATGGACTGCTACCGGCTACTCGGAGAGGACCGGTTCGCCGAGAACCTCGCCCGCGAAGTGATCAGGGCGGCCACCGACTTCGACGGGTCCGAGCGATCACCGATGCGGATGGCGGAGGCGAGGATCACCCTCGGCGTTGTCGCCGCACGACAGGGCGACTTGGACCAGGCCGTGAACTACGGCGAATGGGCCCTGAAGGGCGACCGCCAGTCGCTGCCGTCCCTGCTCATGGTCAGCCGCGAGCTAGCAGCCATCGTCAACCGAGACTTCGCCACCGAGCCGACCGGCCGTGAGTACCTCGATCACCTCACCACACTGAGCCGTGCAAGCTAGTAGTCGGGGCGCCCGGGGGTGAGAATCCCCCGGGCGACCCGACTACTACCGGCTCGTCAGACCATCACGCCATCGTCTAGCGGCTTCAGGCCGGTCCTCACGCGCGTGAGGAGCCGACTCGATGAGATGCAGGAGGACCCAGGCCACGCCGAAGCATTCGTCGTCGCCGAAGCAGTCCGCCAGGGCATGGGCCTCCTCATCGGTCACGGGGCGCTCAATGAGATCCAGAAGAGCTCCCGCACGTTCGACGGCCTCCTCAAGAGCCTCGTCGGGCTCGCCGTCCTCGGACGGGAGTTTGCCCAGGGCGGTGAAGTCAGCAACCTCCGGACGGATCACGACACACCCTTCCTGCCATTGGGATGGAGCCGACGTGGCGGCCTCACCGCAGGCTACGAGACGGGAGACCCTCGCAGATCGTGATGATCCGTGGAGCAGAGTAGGGGCATGACTACGTACGAGACGATGCCGTTTTACCTTGAGACCGAGCGGCTGATACTGCGGCCGTGGGCTGAGTCGGACGCGGCTGAGTTCTGCGCCCTCCTCTCCGAACGCGGCAAGGGGACCCCTGCGGTTGAGCGCATCCGGACGTCCATCGCGGAGCTGCTCGCCGCGACGGCGACCACGGGGATCGCCCTGTTGCCCATCCAGCGCCGCGCCGAAGGCGACTTCATCGGCTACTGCGGACTGATCATTGGCCGCTCGACCCTGGAGGAGCCGGAAATCGCATATGAGCTGTTCCAGCGCGTGCATGGGCACGGCTATGCCACCGAGGCAGCCAGCGCGGTGCTCGATGCCGCCATCGCAACTGGGCGGAAACGACTCTGGTCGACCGTCGGCACGTGGAACACACCGTCGCTCCGTGTCCTGGAGAAGCTCGGGTTCGAGCGGGATCACGTTTCCATGGAAGACAACGGTGAAGTGGTCTGGCTCACGCGCCCGTTGCCGTGACGTGAGAGCAATGCTCCCGGGGCTTACCAGCAAGATTAGTGAGCGTCAGTGAGCGGATCGGCTGTTGGTTAGGGGATCAGGTGCTCGATGACCAGCCTGGGAAAGTGAGATCGTCTGCTGACACGGCCCACGCTGGCTCCGTGTTCGAGCCGGGACCGTCGAGGACCTGCACGTCGAACGGGCTCATGTCGTTCTCCGCGTCCCGCGCGGTGAAGCCAGCGGCCGTCAGGATGGCGATCATCGCCGCGGCCATTGCGGCCGAGGCTGCGCCCTGGTGGTGCAGTGCCGGGTCGTCCAGACGGTGGTGTCGAAGCGCGTCCAATGCCTTCCGGCGCAGTTGAGGGCTAGTGTTCCAGCTCACGAACACGGCACCGTTGCCATCCACCATGGCGAGGGTCACCTCGGCCCCCACCATCAATTCGGGTGCCAGGTCGGGCACCACCACCGGTAGGCCGGCCGCTGTCAGCTCGTTACGGACCCGGCGGGCCAGTCGTTCCAGAGCCGTTCTGGCATCTTCGTGTGCTCTCTCCGCCATGTCCGCAAGCTATCCGATGCTCCCTAGGGTCGCGTCTCAGCCGATGGCTGACGGCTCGGCTCTGGAGTTCCCTAGTTCTCGGTAGCGTGCGGGCATGGCGGAGGCGACGAAGAGCAGGGGACCGTTCCGACGGCCGAGCGACCTGCACGATGTGTACGAGTTCCTGGACGAGGTGCGCCTCCGACCGAGCATGTGGGTTCGGCGCGGCTCTCTGCTGCACCTGGACTCCATGCTGACTGGTTTCTGGGTCTCATCGGAGATCCACGGCGTCGAGGAGCCGTTCGTCTTCGGAAGCGGTGGCGGGCCGTTTGCCGAGTGGCTGTGGAAGCGGTTGGGCATGTCGTATCCCAGCCCGTTGGGCTGGGCCGTCGAGATTGAACGCGCAGCTGAGGAGTCCGGGACGTCGGCAATGGAGTTGTTCTTCGTCCTCCTTGATGAGTTCCGTGCCGAACGCAGACAGCTTGCCCGAGAGCCTGCGGAGGAATGAGTAATCGCGGCGCGCAAGCTATGGCCCGTTACGGGTTTCTCTACCTCATCAAGTGCCCGCGCGAGCGCGGGCTGGCCCTTGGGCTTTGGCCCCTCTGCGCCTTCGGCGCCGGGGCCAAGCCCCGGGCCGCAGCGAGTGCGGGCCCGAGTCGAGAACGGTAAACACCCTGATGGGCCGGTTGGCTCCGAGACTTTAGGCAGCCACCATGGGGCGAGCCTCGAAGATCATGGCCCCAACGTCGTGCTTTAACGGGCAGGTCCACAGACTGCCCGACTCGCCGGAAGCTTACGGGGCCATGATCACTCGCCCCATGGCAGCTCCCGCCCAAAGTCTCGGAGCCAACCTCTCAGCGTGGTCGACCACAGGCCGGCGGCTCTCCAGGTTTGCACGACAGAGGTCCCGAGTGTTCTGAGCACCGATGCAGCAGTGACAATGCCGCCATGCTGGAACCCTTCATGAACGTTGTTGGCGGACCCGAAGACGGGCCGTATCGGTGCCCCTGTTGCGGCTACCTCACCCTGGGGCAACGAGGGGGCTTCGAGATCTGCCACGTCTGTTTTTGGGAGGACGACGGTCAAGACGAGCACGATGCCGATGCGGTCCGAGGTGGCCCGAACGGTTCGCTGAGCTTGACCAAGGCTCGGGAGACCTTTCGAACCGTCGGAGCGTGTGACGCTCGATTCACCCAGTCAGTTCGTGTGTTGACCGTCTTTCGTTCTGCTGATGTGTGACCCGGGTGCGTCGTTGGCTGTGCCGATCTGAGGTCTGGGGTTCGCGGGGGCTTGTCGTCCTTG
>NZ_JBSFJX010000210.1:0-13316 GCF_053598275.1 Streptomyces sp. NPDC001156
CCGATCATGTGGGCGGTCTTTCGCCCTGGGGGCGAAACCCCGTTTCCTGCCCTGCTCCGCAGGGGTCCGATTCCTCCCCGGCCTGAAGGCCGGGGTGTCCTCGGAGGCATTTGGTGAACAGGCCAGCCATCGTCTCGACCTGGTGTCCGTCGAAGGCGGCCTTCCAGTGCTCGAGGATCTCGCGTACGGGATCGCTGCTGGTGTCGGTCATGCGATCCGTCATGGTGTCGGTCTCCTGATGTACTGAGGAAGGTATAGGCGACCGGTCTAGTAAAAACGTAGTCGACCGGTCGTAGACTTGCAACATGGGACGCAGCAGTGATGCCAGGGAGAGGATCCTCGCCGCCGCGCAGTCGCTCATCGAGCAGCGCGGCTATTCCGCGCTGGGGGTGGCTGAGATCTGCAAGGCGGCGGGTGTGCCGAAGGGCAGCTTCTACTACTTCTTCGACTCCAAGGAGGAGTTGGCGCTCACGGTTCTCGACGAGCACTGGGCTGGCCAGCGCGACGCCTGGACCGGCATCCTGGATGGCGAGAGGCCGCCTCTGGAGCGCCTGCGGCGGCTGTTCGAGGCGACCGAGGCGGAGCAGCGCGCCGGACAGCAGAGCTGTGGAACCGTCTCGGGCTGCCTGTTCGGGAATCTGACGCTGGAGATGAGCAACCAGACCGAGGCCATCCGCGCACGGCTGCAGCAGATCTTCGAGGCGCAGGTCGAGTTGGTCGAGGTGGTCGTCGAGGAGGCCGGCGAGCGCGGCGAGGTCACCGTCCCGGACAGTCACGAGGCCGCCCGGTCCGTGGTCGCCCAGCTCGAAGGTCAGGTGCTCTTCGCCAAGCTCTACAACGACACGCGCCGCCTCGATGCCCTGTGGGCGAACTGCCTGGCCCTGCTGGGTGCCACCGCGCCCGGCGTCACTCGCGAGGGTGCATCACTTGTCTGATAGGTGACGGGCGGTTGTGGTTGTCTGCGTCACCTGTCAGAATGGTGTTGTGAAACTGGAGCACGCTTTTCCGTGCGGGAGTCCCGCGCTCGACTTCGCCGCGACGCTCCGCGCGCGCCGGACGGTGCGGTTCGAGATGCTGGTGTCGCCGGACCGCCTGGACGCGTGGTACGTCGAGTCCGGGATCCTGGATGCCGTCACTCCCAGCCGTGAGTCCGACGTCGAGCGGGCGATCGAGGTCCGTGAGGCGATCTACGAGTTGGTCTCCGCCAGGGTCGCGGGCGAGGAGTACGATCGCGCGGCACTGGCGGTGGTGAACGGCGCAGCCCGCAAGCCGCCCGCCACGCCCCAGCTCACCCCGTCCGGACGCTGGACCGACGCGACTCCCGAAGAAGCGCTGTCCACTGTGGCGCGCCACGCCGTCGAACTGCTGAGCGGACCGGACGTGCCGCTGATGAAGGAGTGCGGCAATCCGGAGTGCACGCGCGTCTACATCGACCGCTCGCGCGGCATGCGCCGGCACTGGTGCGGCATGGAGTCGTGCGGGAACAAGCTCAAGGCTCAGGCCTACCGTGCGCGCAAGAAGCAGGTACGGGCTTCTGCCGCACATTGACGTGGGTCCTGGCGCTCGCGCATCGGACAGGGGTGGCAGGAGGCCGGCTCGCCGGGCGGCAGAGGGGATCGTCCTGCCGCCGGTGGACCGGCCGTTGCGCCGGGCGGCTCGCGGGTCAACCGCGCCGCAGGGTGTCGGCCTCGACCACCGCTTCGGCGAACGCCTGCGGGGCCTCCTGGGGCACGTTGTGGCCGATCCCCTTCAGGGTCCGATGTGCGTAGGGGCCCGAGAACTTGTCTCGGTACATCGCACCGTCCCCGCCGGGGGTGAACGGATCGCGTTCACCGTCGAGGGTGACCGTCGGCACCCCGATCACGGGACCCTTGGCTGCTACACACAGGTCTTCTGACGCGTTGCGGCGCCACCGGTCGGGACCCGGTCGGCGCCCTTTCCTTGGAGTCTCCATGAACGACAAGATCGCCCTGTCCACCTGGCCCACGCCACTGGAGCCGGCGCCTCGGCTGGCGGCGGCGCTGGGGCTGGCCGAGGACGACCTGTGGATCAAGCGGGACGACCTCATCGGCCTGGGCGGCGGCGGCAACAAGGTCCGCAAGCTGGAGCGGCTGCTCGCCGCCGCCCTCGCCGAGGGCGCGGACACACTGGTCACCACGGGTGCCCCGCAGAGCAACCACGCCCGTCTGACCGCGGCCGCCGGGGCCCGTCTCGGACTCGATGTCGTGCTGGTCCTGTCCGGTACGACCGACAGCGCAGAGGGCGGCTCCGGGAACCTCGTGCTCGACAGCCTCTTCGGGGCGAAAGTCCACTGGGCCGGGGACGGCGCTCCCGGTGGTCTCGCCGAGGCCGCCGACGAGCTCTGCCTGCGGCTGCGCCGCGAGGGAGCCCGCCCGTATCTGATCCCGTTCGGCGGCTCGAGTCCCCTCGGAGCGCGGGGCTACGTCGACGGCGGCGAGGAACTGAGGGCCCAACTGCCCGACCTCGCCCAGGTCGTGGTGGCACTGGGCTCCGGCGGCACGATGGCCGGGCTGATCGGCGCCCTGGGGGAGGAGCGCGTCCTCGGCGTGCACTGCGGTGCGGTCCCCGATCCGTCCGCCACCGTGGCCGGCCTCGCGACTGCCGTCACCGGCCGCACCGTGACGGCGGAGTCCCTGCGCATCCGCACCGATCAGGTGGGCGCCGGCTACGGAGTCCTGCACGAACCCGTCCTGCAGGCGATGCGGACGGCGGCGACCACCGAGGGCATCGTCCTGGACCCCGTCTACAGCGGTCGCGCCATGGCGGGACTGATCGCGGCCGTCAAGGACGGTGACATCCGTGCGGGCCGGCGCACCGTGTTCCTGCACACCGGCGGACTGCCCGGCCTGTACGGGCATGCCGAGACCGTGCGCCGCTCCGTCGCCGCACTGGACTCCCACGGGGCCGGCTGAGTTCCGCGCGGACCGGAAAGCGCTTCGGGCGTACGGGAAGCCGACTCCCGTACGCCCGAAGTCTCACCGCCTCAGCGGCTGTGACGCCAGGTGATCTAGCCCTCGTTCTTCTCGACCACGACCTTCTCCGGGCGCGGCGCCACCGCCCCGTTGAGGCCCGCCGATCCGCCCGCCGGCGCCCCGTTGCCGTTCATGGAGGACAGCAGCTGACGCGCGAGGCCCAGACCGGTGCCGCCCATGGTCAGCGCCTTGGCGAACATCTCGGCCATGCCGTCGGCGCCGTTGAGCAGCACCATGTTGTCGACATTGCCGAAGGCGGACGCGCCCGCCCGCACGATCTCCGGCCAGTTCTCGGCGAGTTGCTGCGCCACGACGGCTTCCTGGTTCTCCGCGAGGGCAGCGGCACGTGCCTTGATGGCCTCCGCCTCCGCGAGACCCTGGGCCTTCGTGGCCTCGGCCTCCGCCAGACCCTTGGCCTGCGCGGCGGCCGCCTCCGCCTCACCGGTGGCACGGGTCGCCGACGCCGTGGCCGCACCCCGCGTCTTGGTGGCCTCGGCCTCCGCGCCTGCGGCCGTCTTGACCCGGGTCGCCTCGGCGGCCGCCGCCAGCTCGGTCTCCTTCGCCTTGGCCTGCGCCGCCGAGATCCGTGCGTCACGCTCGGCCTCCGCCAGCGTGCGCTTCTCGTACGCCTTCGCGTCCGCCGGCTTGCGCACGTCCGCCTGGAGCTGCTGTTCGCGCCGTTGCGCCTCCAGCTCGGCCACCCGGGTCTCCTGCACCACGACCTCCTGCCGGGCCCCGGCGTCGGCGAGCGGACCGGCCTGCCGTGCCTTGGCGGCCGCCTTGTCGCGCTCGGCCTGGTAACCGGCCTGCAGGATCTCGCTGTCCCGGGTCGCCTCCGCCATCCGCGCGTAGGACTGCTGCTCCGCCTCGGTGGCGAGCCGGTTCGCCTCCGCCTGCGCGATGCGCGCGTCCCGCTGCACGGCCGCGGCGTGCGGCATGGCGAGGTTCTGGATGTAGCCGGTCGGGTCCTCGATCTCATGGATCTGCAGCGAGTCGACGATCAGACCGAGCTTCTCCATCTCCGTGCCGCAGGCGGCCCGGGTCTGCCCGGTGAGCTTCTCCCGGTCGCGGATCATGTCCTCGACCGTCAACCCGCCCACGATGGACCGCAGATGACCGGCGAACACGTTGTGCACCCGCTCCGACATCAGCTTCTGCTGATCGAGGAAGCGCCGCGCCGCGTTGGCGACCGACACGAAGTCGTCGCCGACCTTGAAGATGACCACGCCCCGCACCTTCAGCGGAATGCCCTGGTGCGTCACGCAATCCACGTGCAGTTCGGTCTCGTTGAGGTCGAGGGAGAGCTTGCGCACCGCCTGCACACCCGGCAGCACCAGCGTGCCGCGCCCCGTGACGATGCGAAAGCCCATGCCTTCCTCGAGACCCTCGGTCCGATGCTTCGAACCGGAAATGATCAACGCTTCGTTGGGCTCCGCGACACGCCACATGAGCCTGAAGACCACAACGATGAAGACCAGCACGAGGACGGCAGCCCCCGCGACGACGCCGATGACCATCGGCAAACGCCCCCTTTGCCTGGTGCCGGGTTTCGGCACCGAACGAACGGAGTGTGCGCCTGAGCAAGACCGTAATGAAGACGCTGACGGATCCTTGTCACATTCTTGACAGGCACGCCGCTCCAGTTGCGGTCGTACGGGCTCAACTGCCGTACGCGGCTTCGACGTAGACGGTCCGCGGCGGGAGGTAGTCCACCACCATCACCACCGTGCCCGGTTCGAGACGGCCCCGCCCGTCGGCGGGATACGCGAGAAAGTGTTCGGCGCCGCCGCGCACACGGACGATCACCTCGCCGACCAGCCCGGGACCGACGGTACCGGTGACCCGCCCCATCAAGCCCACCATCGACGCATCGTCCATGGCCACAGCGTACGGCCCGAACGCTCCTTACGCCGCCCGCGCGTTCGGGGCGCCTTCGGACGGCGGCCACGCCTCGTGCCATGCGAGGTCCGCCTCCAACTGGGCCGCCAGGGACACCAGTAGCGGCTCGCTGTCGGCCGGGCCGAGCAGTTGGGCGCCTACCGGCAGCCCTTCGTCGACGAAGCCCGCCGGCACGTTCACGCCGGGCCAGCCCAGCACGTTCCACGGCCAGGCGTACGGGCAGGCCGCGATCATCGCGCGGTCGGTGTTCCAGCCGTTCATCTGGGCGAGCGTTCCGATACGCGGCGGGGGAGCGGCTGTCGTCGGCGCGAGGATGACGTCGTAGGTGGCGAAGAGCGCCCCCACACGCCGGTGCAGCGGCGCCTCCGCCCGGCGTGCCACGCGCAGCGGCGCCCCGCCGAGCAGCCTGCCCAGGCGGGCGGCGTCCCGCGTGCGCCGGTCGAGCAGATCCGGGTGCGGCAGGTCCCGCACCCGCTCGGCGATGCCCGCTGTCGCACGCGGCACGAAGGCGAGCCCGATCTGTCCGTAGCGCGGCTCCGCCTCCTCGACCACGTGTCCCAGCGCTGCGAGGCGCTCGGCGAGCGCGCGGACCCGTTCCCGGACGCGGGGGTCGAGTTGGGTGGGCAGCGCGGTGAAGGGCGGCTTCAGCGAGAGCGCGATGCGCAGCCGGCCCGGGTCGCGCCCCACCGCGGCCCAGACATCGAGCGCGTGCGGGCGGTGCAGATCGCCGTCGTGGTTGCCGCTCGCCGCGTCCAGGAGCAATGCCGCGTCCGCGACCGTACGGGCGAGTGTGCCGTTGACCGTGATGCCGTGGAACGACTCGGGGCGGGGCCAGGTCGAGATCCGGCCGCGCTGCGGCTTGATGCCGACCAGATGCGTCCAGGCGGCCGGGATGCGGATCGACCCGGCGCCGTCCGAACCCAGCGCCGCCGGCACCAGGCCGGCCGACACCGCCGCCGCGGAACCGCCGGAGGAACCGCCCGGGGTATGGCCGAGGTGCCAGGGATTGCGGGTGGCGCCGAAGGCCGGCCCCTCAGTGAAGGGCCACTGCCCCAGCTCACAGGTGTTGGTCTTGCCGACGATCACGGCCCCGGCCGACCGCAGCCGCCGTACCGCCTCGCTGTCCTCGGCCATCGGCGGGAACTCGCCCGGGCAACCGAACGCGGTCGGCGCGCCCGCCACGTCCATGTCGTCCTTGACGGCCACCGGCACGCCGAGCAGCGGTCGCCGCACCCCGGCCGCCAGTTGCTTGTCGGCCGCCTCGGCCTCGGCCAGCGCGGCCTCGCCGCGCACCAGCCGGAAGGCGTTGACCGAGGACTGTGCCGCCGCGATCCGGTCGAGCGCGCGCTCCACCAGCTCACGGGAGGTCACCTCGCCCGCGGCGAGCGCGCGGGCGCTTGCGGCCAGCCCGTCAGTACGGTCGGAAGCCATACGGGACACCTCCGCGAGTCCATGGTGTACCGAACGGTAACCTGTCACTGCGTCACTCGGGCGGAAACGCGCAACCTCCCTTGCGGGGGCAGATGTTGTGGCCCGTTTCGCCCCCTGGAAGCGGTAGCCCGCAGCCGTTCTGCAAGGATGCGTGCCTCATGGTGCAGATACCGGAACAGCCCGTCCCGTCGTCACCCGTACCGTCCGCCGCGCCGACGAGCGCCGATGTGGCGCGCCTGGCCGGTGTCTCCCGGGCCACCGTCTCGTACGTCCTGAACAACACCAGCGCCGTACGCATCAGCGAACCGACACGCCGCCGTGTGCACGAGGCCGCCGAGGAGCTGGGGTACGTTCCGCACGCCGCCGCCCGCAGCCTGCGCGCCGGGCACAGCCGGATGGTGCTCATGCCCTCCCCGAACGTGCCCGTGGGCCCGCTCTACAGCCAGTTCTTCAACGAACTGCAGTGGGCCCTCAGTCGTTTCGACTACACGGTGGTGCAGTACGGCAGCGTCGGCCTGGGCGGCGACGAGGCCGCCAGGGCGTGGGCCGAACTGCGGCCCGTCGCCGTCATCGTGCCCGGTGGCGGCCTCGGCCCCCGGGGTGTGCGCGTCCTCAAGCGCTCCGGCGCACGCGCCGTCGTCACCCTCGGTCCCGAACCCGTCGAGGGCGCTCACGCTCTGCTCCTCGACCACGGCGGGGTCGGCCACAGCGCAGGGGTTCACCTGCTGGCCGGGGGACGCCGCCGCGTCGGGGTGGTTGTCCCACGGGAGCCGGGTCTCGAGTTCTTCTCCAAGGCGCGGCTGGACGGGGTCCGCAGGGCTCTGCGGGGCACCGGGGCGACCGTCACCGAGCTGTCGCTCGCCTACGAGGAGGAGGCGGCCGCCAGGCTCGCCGCGCGGTGGCGTTCGCTGGGCCTGGACGCCGTGTTCGCGTACAACGACGAGTACGCGATGCTGCTGATGCGCGCGCTGCAGGACGAGGGCGTGGACATCCCTGGGGAGACGGCCGTGGTGGGTGCGGACGACCTGATGCTGGGGCGGCTGCTGCGGCCCCGGCTGAGCACGGTCCATATCGAACTGCCGTCCGGACGCCATCTCGCCGAGCTGGTAGACCGGGTCGTGCGCGATCCTGGGAGTGTGCCGGAGGTGCACGAGGTGCTCGGGGCGCGCGTCGTGCACCGGGAATCCAGCTGACCATCGACGCGTGGCATACGGTCGCGGTGGCAGCCACCGGCGGCGGACCCGCCGGGCCGGCGCCGGGTTCCCGAGCCGGCCGCCCCTGACACGGGACTCCGTTGGTGCCGCAGTCCCGCCCGGTGACCGATGGGAGAGCCGTGATGCCGCTCGACCCCCAGACCTGGCAGCCCCACCGGCTGACCGGCGCCGAGTACGCCGTCACCGAGCCCGCCACGGGTGACACGCTCGCCACCGTGACCCTCGCGTCCGAACAGGACGTCGAGTTCGTGGCCGGCCTCGCCCGTACGGCCCAGCGGTCCTGGGCCGACGCCCCGCATTTCGTCCGCGCCGCCGTGCTCCGCAGAGCGGGTGACCTGTTCGCCGCGGACTCCGGAGAATTGCGCGACTGGATCGTCCGCGAGTCCGGTTCGGTCCCGGACAAGGCCTCCCTCGAGCTGCACGTCGCCGCGCAGGAGTGCTATGAGGCAGCGGCGCTGGCGTCCCGCCCCACCGGCCGGGTCCTGCCGTCCGAGGCGCCCCGGCTGTCGTACACCCGGCGGGTCCCTGTCGGAGTGGTGGGCGTGATCGCGCCGTTCGACTTCCCGCTGCTCCTCGCCGTCCGTTCCGTCGCACCGGCACTCGCGCTGGGCAACGCCGTCGTGCTCAAGCCGGACCCCCGCACCGCCGTCTGCGGCGGCCAGTCGCTGGGGGCCGTCCTCGCCGAGGCCGGACTGCCCGAGGACCTGCTGCACGTGCTTCCCGGTGGACCCGATGTGGGCCAGGAAATGGTCGCCGACCCCCGCATCCCTGTTGTCTCCTTCACCGGGTCGACCGCATCGGGCCGCGCCGTCGCGGAGGCCGCCGGACGCCATCTGAAGCGCGTCCACCTGGAACTCGGGGGCAACTCGGCGCTGATCGTCCTGGAGGACGCCGACCTCGACGCCGTGATCGCCACGGCTGCCTGGGGATCGTTCTTCCACCAGGGCCAGAACTGCATGACGACCGGCCGCCACCTCGTTCACGCCTCGCTGTACGACGAGTACGTCGAGCGGCTCGCGGCCCGCGCCGACTCCCTCGTCGTCGGGGACCCGTACCGCGAACAGGTGCATCTCGGTCCCCTCATCGACCGCACCCAACTGGAGCGCGTCCAAGGCCTGGTCGAGGCGAGCCGGGCCCGCGGTGCGACGCTCGCGGCGGGTGGCACCCAC
Organism: Streptomyces sp. NPDC001156; assembly: GCF_053598275.1. Classification (NCBI taxonomy): domain Bacteria; kingdom Bacillati; phylum Actinomycetota; class Actinomycetes; order Kitasatosporales; family Streptomycetaceae; genus Streptomyces; species Streptomyces sp. NPDC001156. The sequence goes on from NZ_JBSFJX010000210.1 coordinate 8,707, forward strand.
CGCGGCCTGTTCTACCGGCCGACGGTGCTGGCGGGCGCCGGCGACTCCACACCCGCCTACACGGAAGAGGTCTTCGGGCCGGTCGCGCCGGTGCGCCCCTTCCGCACACCGGAGGAGGCCGTCGTCCTCGCGTCCGCGGGACCCTACGGCCTCTCCCTGGGAATCGTCACCCGGGACACCGCGCGCGGCCTCGAACTGGCCGAGCGCATCCCCACGGGCACCGCCCACATCAACGACCAGACCGTCAACGAAGAGGCGGTCGCCCCGTTCGGTGGCATCGCCGCATCTGGTACCGGCGCCCGCCTCGGCGGCGAGGCCGATCTGGCGGCCTTCACCGAACTGCGCTGGACGACGGTACGCCGTGAGGTGGCGAGGTACCCCTTCTAGGAGTCACTCCCCGTTCTGCTCGGCGGTCGCCTGCTGCGCGGCGACCGCCTTGCGGACCTCGTCCATGTCCAGCTTGCGGGCCTGCCCGATGACGTCGTCGAGGGCGGCCTGCGGCAGGGCGCCCGGCTGAGCGAACACCGCGACCCGGTCGCGGACGATCATCAGCGTCGGGATCGACTGGATGCCGAAGGCCGCCGCCAGCTCGGGCTGTGCCTCGGTGTCCACCTTGCCGAACACCAGGTCCGGGTTGTCCGTCGCCGCCTTCTCGTAGACGGGGGCGAACTGACGGCACGGCCCGCACCAGGACGCCCAGAAGTCGATCAGGACGAAGTCGTTGTCCTGGACCGTCTGGTCGAAGTTCTCCTTGGTGAGCTCCACAGTGCTGCTCATCGCGATTTCCCTCTTCCTGGTGTCGGGGCTGAGCCGCTGTCCACAACGGCGACACGGGGGCATGTATTCCGCGCGCGTACCCATGTGGCCACGGCGCACACCAACAACCACACTGGGCCCATGACGGAAACGGAATCCATCGCCTACGACGTAGTGGTGCTCGGTGCCGGGCCCGTGGGGGAGAACGTCGCCGACCGCACGCGTGCGGCCGGCCTCTCCACCGCGGTCGTGGAGAGCGAACTGGTCGGCGGCGAATGCTCGTACTGGGCGTGCATGCCCAGTAAGGCCCTGCTGCGCCCGGTCATCGCCCGCGCCGACGCCCGCCGCGTCCCCGGCCTCGCCCCGCTCGCCGCAGGTCCCCTCGACGTGCCCGCGGTCCTGGCCTACCGCGACTACGAGACCTCGAACTGGAAGGACGACGGCCAGGTCGCCTGGCTGGACGGCATCGGTGCCGACCTGTACCGGGGCCAGGGGCGCCTCGCCGGGCCCCGCACGGTCACGGTGACCGGGCCGGACGGCGAGCAGAAGGTGCTCACCGCCCGGCACGCGGTCGCCGTGTGCACCGGCAGCCGGGCCCTGCTGCCCGACCTGCCGGGCGTCGCCGAGGTGAACCCCTGGACGAGCCGCGAGGCGACGAGCGCGAAGGCCGCGCCCGGCCGGCTGATCGTCGTGGGCGGCGGAGTGGTCGCCACCGAGATGGCCACGGCGTGGCAGGCCCTCGGCTCCGAGGTGACCGTGCTAGTCCGCGGCAAGGGCCTGCTGCCCCGCATGGAACCCTTCGCCGGCGAACTGGTCGCCCAGTCGCTCGCGGAGGCCGGTGTGGACGTGCGCACCGGCACCTCGGTGGAGTCGGTGCGGCGCGAGGGCGACACCCTGGTGGTCGTCACGGACGCCGGCGACCGCCTCGAGGCCGACGAGATCCTGTTCGCCACCGGCCGTGCACCGCGGACCGAGGACATCGGCCTGGAAACCATCGGCCTGGAACCCGGCTCCTGGCTGCGGGTCGACGACACGCTCCGGGTGACGGACAGTGAGTGGCTGTACGCGGTGGGAGACGTCAACCACCGTGCGCTCCTCACCCACCAGGGCAAGTACCAGGCGCGCATTGCGGGTGCGGCCATCGCGGCGCGCGCGGCGGGCGTCCCGCTGCTGGAGACCGACGCCTGGGGCGCGCATTCCGCGACCGCCGACCACGCGGCGGTCCCGCAGGTCGTCTTCACCGACCCGGAGGCGGCCGCCGTGGGCCTGTCCCTGGCCGAGGCGGAGCAGGCGGGCCGCCGGGTCCGCGCCGTCGACGTCGAACTGTCGTCGGTGGCCGGCGCGGGCCTGTACGCCGACGGCTACCGCGGGCGCGCCCGCATGATCGTCGACCTGGACAGCGAGACCCTGGTCGGCGTCACGTTCGTCGGCCCCGGCGTCGGCGAACTGATCCACTCCGCGAGCATCGCGGTGGCCGGCGAGGTGCCGGTCGACCGCCTGTGGCATGCGGTCCCGTCGTACCCGACGATCAGCGAGGTGTGGCTCCGCCTGCTGGAGGCGTACCGGGGGTGACGCCGATGGGAACCACCCGGCCCAGGGAGTGGTGAACGCCCGAAGGGCCGCGGGTGGGGTCATCCCGACACCCTGAGAGGAAAGGCGCCCGCGGCCCATGGAGTAGGCCGCGGGCGCCGTTCTCGACGTGGGCCGGCTCAGCCGGGCAGGGTGAAACCCAGTTCCGCCGCGGCCCGTTCGGGCTTCGGCTGCGCCCACCGCGCCGCCACCGCCTCGTTGGACGACAGCGAGCGGGGCTCCGCACGGTCCAGATAGAGCGTGCCGTCCAGATGGTCCGTCTCGTGCTGGACGATGCGCGCCGGCCAGCCCGAGAACTCCTCGTCCACCGCGACTCCGTGCTCGTCCAGCGCCCGCAGCCGCACCCGGGCGTGCCGGGCCACCACGGCCTGCCAGCCCGGAATGCTCAGGCAGCCCTCGAAGAAAGCCGCACGTTCGGTGCCGACGGCCTCGTACGACGGGTTGACGAGCACCCGGAAGGGCTGCGGCACCCGTCCGCGCGCGAGCCGGATCTCCTCGGGCACGGGCGCCGGATCCTCGACGACCGCGATACGCAGCGGCACTCCGACCTGTGGCGCGGCGAGTCCCACCCCGGGTGCCGCGTGCATCGTCTCGCGCAGAGCCCCGATGAAGCGGGCGAGGAGCGCGGGCGGCAACTGCCCGTGGAAGGGCTCGGCGCCACGGCGCAGCACCGGGTGCCCGGCGGCGACGATCGGCAACGGGCCACCGGCGGCGAGGAGTTCCTCGACCCGTCCGGCGACCGGGCGGTCGTGCGGGTAGATGCGGTCGACTTCGGGTGTCATCCTCCGATCTTCGCAGGCGACGGTGCGTACAACCGTCGGGCCGCGGAAGGAGTCTCACCTTCGGAGCCGCCGTAGTGGGGGGGCAACGGTTCTTGTGCCTCGACACGAGAAGGCGTCGGGCGTAGGGCTGCTTTGCCATCGGTCGAGGGGACGCATCGTGATGGTGGCAAAGTTCCGCATCGTCACGGGCCGCGTGGAGCTGTGTGGCCCCTTCAGGGGGGCGTCCTCCCGAGACCCTGCCATTCGCAGGCTCATCAATTTGCTTAGAGTTCCTCAGTGATCGTACGGTGATTGCGTGGAACTTCTTCGACTCTCAAAGGCCGCGAAACGCTTGGGTGTTCATCCGGTGACGCTTCGTCTGTGGGCTGACTCGGGGAAGATTCCGGTGACTTGGGTCGGGCGTGAGCGCCGGTTCTCCTCGATCGATGTGGAGGCGATGAAGGTCTCCACCGGTGGGGAGCGTGTCCGCCTGGAGGGCCTGTATGTGCGCGTCTCCGGCTCCCACGGGCTGGAATCCTCGCTTCAGGCGCAGGAGAAGGAGTTGCGGGCCACCTCCACCGGGGAGATCGTCAAGGTCTTCCGTGACCGAGCCTCTGGCCTGCGGGAGGACCGGCCCGGTCTGAGCCGGCTCCTGCGGGCCGTTGCTGACGGCTCGGTGACCGTCGTGCGGGTCACGCACGAGGACCGGCTCGCCCGGTTCGGTGTCGGCTGGCTCAGGCACCTGCTGTCCGTGTACGGCGCGAGTCTTGAGGTGCTGCACCCGAAGAAGCTCGGTGGCCGGGATGAACTCCTTGAGGACTTCGTTTCGCTGGTCACCACGTTCGCCGGCCGTCTGTACGGGATGCGGTCGGCTGAGAACCGGCGTCGGCTGCTGGCCGAATCCGGGCAATGCCAGGCCGGTAGTCACCGATGAGCCGGAAGCTGCCGCTCGCCGCTGGCGAGACCTCCCGCACCGCGTGCGCCCGCACCCTGCTCCGCACAGGCGTGGACGAGAAGACGGGCGAAGTCCTGCCCCAAGCCGTGCTGGCCGAACGCATCGGCTGGTGCGCGGACCTCGTGTCCAACCTGGCTGCCGCCCTGCTGGCCGCACACTGGAATACCGGCGATGTTGATGTGCTGGCTGCCGGTGTGGACGAGGGCGGTCGGAGTCTGCCGTCGAACGCATGGATGGCGGTGCGGCGTTTGGGATGGGTCGTCACCGCCCCGGCCGGGGTGAAGGTCAATGACCGGATCGTGCGCATGGCCCAAGAGCAGGCCGGGCGGGCGCTTCGCTCGGTGAAGTGGCGCGCTGACCTGACTGCCGGGGTGCTGGCGACGTGGCTGGCCGATCCGACCAGGCGTACCCCCGCACAGTGGGATCAGGTGCGGGCGGCGATCCCTGGCGGGCAGCATCTGCCGTCCAGCATCATCAAGGCCCGCACCCGGCAGGCCGCCAAGTACGCCAAGGTCAACGGCCGTCTGCCCGTGGACGTGTTCGAACTC
>NZ_JBSFJX010000211.1:0-13311 GCF_053598275.1 Streptomyces sp. NPDC001156
CGTGTGCGCCACCTGCCAGAGCGACACCGTCCGTGTCACCATCACCAACAGCGCTTGCCCCCCCCCCCCCCCCCACCCCCCCCCCCCACCCCCACACCCCCAAAAGCCCCACCACCCCCCCCGCCCCCCCCCCCCACGACCAGAGTGGGCACGGAGACGCGGCCGAGCTCGTCGTGGACGGGAGGCCGGTCGACGACGCCGAGTACGGCCTTGCGTATGCCTGCCCGTTCGCATCGCTGCAGCCGTCGTACCCACTCGTCGATGACGGGCTTGCTCGCCGCGGAGGTGAGGAAGGCGGGACCGAACATCGCGGCCTTCACCTTCCTCAGGACCGGCCGGGCCCCGGTGAGCCGGTAGACGTTGGCCAGCAGTCGGTACTCGCCGGCCTTGCTCGGGTCTTCCTCGTCCGCGCTCGTGTCGAGCAGTGTCAGTGAACGGAGCAGTTCGCCGTGGCGGGCCGCGATGCGCTGGCCGACGAAGCCGCCCATGGAGAGGCCGACGTAGTGGACCGGACCGAGGTCGAGCCGTCCGATCAGGGCGACGGCGTCGGCGGTGAGGGTGTCCATGTCGTACCCGGAGGGCGTTGCCGGTGTATCCCCCTGGCCCCGCCAGTCCACGGTCACACACCGGTAGTCCTGGCGGAGCGCCTCGACCTGCGGGTGGAACATCCAGCCGCTGAAGAGCAGTCCATGGCCGAAGACGACAGCGGGCGCGTCGGGCTGTCCGGGAGGTGCCCCGGTGTCGGTGTAGGAGATCGATGCGCCGTTGACGTCGACAGTGGGCACGTGCAGCTCCTTCACGCTCGGACGCGGCTCCGCCTGCGGGTGGCAGCAGAGCATAGAGGCGTGCTGAGCGCTGCTCAACAGTCTTGTCGGGCATCGCTCAACAAGTTAGGGTCGCGTCATGGCCGCCAAGTCCGCACCGACCCGTGCGCGACTGAAACCCGAGGAACGCCGGACGCAGCTGATCAACATCGGCCTCCTCCTGCTGGTGACCCGACCCATCCACGAGATGTCGATCGACGAGGTGGCAGCGGAGGCGGGGATCTCCCGCGGCCTGCTCTTCCGCTACTTCCCGACCAAGCGCGACTACTACATCGCCGTCGTGCAGGCGGCCGCACGTCGGGTGCTGCTGCACGCCAAGGCCCCGGCGGAGGGCGCCGCGACGGAGCGGATGCGGGGGATCGTCGATGGCTTCGTGTCGTTCGTGCAGCGCCGGAAGGACAATTATGTGGCGCTCGTACGGGCTGGCGCAGGCGGCGACGAGCTGGTCCTGGAAGTCTTCGACAACACCCGTCACACGCTGGTCGACCGTGTTCTGGAGGCGGCAGGCGTGAGCGACCCAACACCGCTGTTGCGGCTGGCCGTGCGCGGCTGGCTGGCGATGGCCGAGGAGATGGCCATCGATGCCACCGACGAGGTGGTCACCACGGCCGACCTGGTCGACCTGCTCGTGGGCAGTCTGGAGCGGGTCGTGGAGCAGTTCGCCGGCGCACCTCACTGAGCGCCTGTAGGTCGCTGCGTAACTGAACCTTCCCCTTGATCGTGGACACCTGGAGTCTGGGACATGAGGTTCCAGAGGAAGTACTGCCAGGTGGGAAGCACGAGCAGCCGCAGCAGGCGGTACACGGAGGAGTTCAAACGGGACGCGGTCGCGCTCGTGTGCTCCTCCGGGAAGACCGTCACCGAGGTGGCCCGGGAGATCGGGGTCAGTGCCGAGGGACTGCGGAACTGGGTCAAGCAGGGACTGAGGCGATCCAGCGAAGCCCTTGCTGACCGTCGCGTTCGACCCTGCCGAGGAACTGCTCGATCTGCTGTCCGCGCCGGAGGGCCGCGAGAGCGAAAGAGGGGATGAGGTGCCGCATGCAAGTTCCTCTACTGGTGCTGGTCGGGCAGACAGCAGCACCGTCCGGTGACGAGATACCGGTCACCGCGAGCCGATCAGGCGGAGGCTTCCTGGCCGTCCATGAGCTGCTGGATCGCGGTCAGGATCCCTTCCACGGCGGCGGGCTGGTCGGCGAGGGCGCTCAGGGGGATCGAGGGCCAGCCTTTGTAGCCCTTCTGCCGCTGCACTTCCAGCTTCTTCTCCAATTCGGGCACGGCCGGCAACGATTGCGCGAACGCGGCCGCCCGGTCCGGGCCGAGGTGGTGGGTGAGCGATCCGAAGCTGAAGGCGAGTTCTTCCTTGGGAGGGTTGTCGTACAGGGATAGCGTCCAGATCGGCACCTGCCGGCCGGCGACGGGATAGTAGACGGACATGCTCGGGTAGGTGGCGTATCCGCCCTCCAACCGCCCCTTGGCTGCCCCGTGATCCAGCAAAGCGGTCGCAGCCTGCCTCAGCTGCGGGGCGAGACGCGTGTGGAGTGCCGCGTCCATGTCGGCGCGTGTGGTCCTGTGTGTGCTGCGGCGGCCGGATGGGGACTTCGCTGCCGTGGCGACCTCTCCGTGGATGCGCGGGACCAGGACGCGGAGGTCTCCGTTGCCTCGGTACTGGGTCAGTTCGATGGCGTACACGTCGGTTAGCCGCATCTGCCGGTTCAGGAACTCGACGATCGCCCTCAGCTCCAGCGGGATCCGGTCCGCGACGAACAGCAGCCGCATCTGGCCGGCGGTCAGCCGTTCCTCGACCCCCGCCCAGAACTCTTGCGGAGAGCGGTCGCCGAGGAACTCCCCGTACGCCTCTTCCAGCGACCGGCCGTCCGCGACGCAGGTCTCCTCGAAACAACGCTGAAGCAGCGCTCCAGGCCAGTAACGCGCCCCGTTCGCCGCGTAGTCCAGCATCTGGCCCACCACCTCGCGCCGGATACGCGTATCGCTGGCCCGCTTCACCTCCACCAGCGTCGGCACCCCGTCGGCGTCGACGAAGAGGTGGCCCAGCCAGTACGCCGGCGCACCATCCGCGCTCGTTGCGACCCCCATCTCCCGCGCCACCAGCACGAGCCTGAGCGGCTGGCCGTCAGCCAGCGAGCCGAAATCCAGCATCCTGGGATGGCGCGCGAGAAGTTCTTGGAACTCCGCCTCGGTCTCGAAGGCGGCCGGCTCCAGGGCCTGCAGATCCGCACCCAGAACAAATACCGGCTGATCGGTCACGTGCTTCCACCCCTGTGATCTCGCGATCATGGTCAATGATCGCTTCCCCGGTGGCCGCCCCCCGGTGAGGAAGGCGGCAGAGGCCTGATCGTAGAGGCGGCTCCCGCCGCAGGCAGACGCATCCGGAAAGTTGGCAGGCGGTTCGTCGCGGCCATCGCCGCTGACCTCGAAGGGCACCGTGCAGTAGGTCGGGACCGCAGGCGGCGGGCGCCGCGGGAGTCACCGTTAGGGACAGGATTCGCCGAATTTGACGGCCGTGAACGTCACGGGCTGTCCCTTCAACTCGGTTCCGGCGCTCGGGGTTTGGCTGCACACGTGCCAGTTGCTCTCCACCAGCACCCAACGATCCTCTGCTGAGGCGTCCTTGACGCTGATCGACGTGCTGCTGTCGAGGGCGGCGCGCGCCGCCTTTACCGACTTTCCCTTGAAGTTCGGCATCGTGCCTCCGGCCGCCGAGGGCGCCGTCTGGTCCTTGGCGGGGCAGGTCTCCTCCAGTTTGACCGCGCCGAAGTCCAGGGTGGTGTCGGTCGGAACCCTCTTGCCGGCGGCTGTGTTCTGGCTGCAGACCTTCCAGTTGCGGTCGAAGGCCTGCATCCGGCCGCGGCCCAGCGCATCGTGCGACGTCAGTGAATAGAAGGCTTGGCTCTGGGCGGCATCCTGCGCGGATTGCAGTCCCATGCCGACGAAGTTCGGGACGGTCTTGGGAGCGGTGGCGGTCGGCTTGCTGTCCTGCGTGGGCTTGCCGGCGTCCGCAGCTGCGGTGGCCGAAGCCGACGGGGTGGTGCCGTGGGAGGCCGTGGTGCTGTTTGCCGGGTCGCAGGACACGAGTACGCCGGTTGCGGCGCACGCGAGGACAACGCTGGTGATGCGGGTGTGCATGGATTCCCCCGATTGGTGCCGGTACAGGCGGAACACTGTAGATCATCTGTGAAGAAGATGTGAACTACCGTCATCTGACCGTGACCTGGTGTGTGTGTCGCTGCAGCGGCAGTGACCGGCGCTGCTGGAAGGGCGTGTTGCGGGGTGTCCCGGTGTTGATGGGGTGCGGCCGGGGGAGAGCGCGGATTCGACGTGTGGGATGTCCTCTTGATTGCCTGTCAGGCAAGATCACGGTTGTGGTACGAGTGTCGATTATGTGCAGGCAACATGGATAATCTGTGTTTCCCCGGTCCCTTCTGCTGTGTGGTGCCGGTCAGCACCAGGAGGAGGCTGCCGTGGGGAACACCCCTCACGTCCTGCCGGACCAAAGACTCGATGAACCGGCAGACCCCGACGAAGCGGGAGCGGCAACGGAAGAAGCCGCTGTGGCTCATGTTCCTGTCCGCCGTCGCTTGCGCGCATGGTCTCGTTTCGCCACTTGGGGCTCCTTAGCCGTGGATGAGGCTCGCAATATCCTTTTTGTGTATCGACGGAGACCCGGTACGTGGCAAGCAAGAGTGGTAGTGCATCGGCGAAGGGCTGTGGCGGCCTGGTCGTCATTGCGGTGATCGCCGCCCTGATGACGCAGTGTGGGGGCAAGGACGGCAACTCCCACACGAGTTCGAACTCTCCGGCCAGCCCGGCCGCGAGTACGACGAGTCATGCGGCGAAGCCCGCCGCGAGCCGGCCAAAGAAGGTGACGATGTCGCTTGCCGAGATCGTCACCACGCCTGGAACGCTTCAGCAGTTCAAGAAGTTCGTCGCCGAGTACGGCAACGCTGATCAGAAGCAGGCCATCCAGCAGCTGACGAAATGGCGCGGGTACGGTCGCAAGGCCTACCCGGCCATCGAGGTGGACTCCGACTATCCGACGGTCGACTACGAGGCTGCGGGCGCCACGGACGAGACTCTCGCTCTCGAAGAGCAGTCCCAGTACATCGCCGAGGCATTCGCCGCATGGTGGCGGACGGATGAAACATCGGTCATCCAGGTCTTCGACCGTGGCGGCACATACACCGCAGGTACGTCCTGCATCCGGCCCGACAGCGTCGAAGTGCACGGGTCGTGCCTGAACAGCTGACGTGAGCAGATCCTGAGCCCTGCCGGCGCTTCGGGCACGCGGCGCGCGTCAGGCAGCCCGCCTGCCGGGCGGAAGCCGGTTCGTGAATCCACCTCGAGGTCGCGGCATCAGACAAGGAGACCGTGTACGTGTATGACGAGGAAGCGGCCAGGGCGCGGTTCCTTCAGGTCGGGTGCAGCCCCGAGGAGGCCGACACGCTGGTGAATGCAGGCATCGATCCTGACATCGTCGGAGCCCGTGCCCGCGACGCCGTGGGCTCCGCCTCCGCCGCCGCCTTTCACGACCTGGCCGACCCCAACCGTTATCTGCAGGACGCGGGCGGTGATGCGGACGAGGCGTGGAGGCAGTGGGCGAAGGACTCCGTGGAGGGTTCCTTGTACGAAGGGGAAGACGAGGACGCAGAGGCAGACGAGGGAAGCGACGAAGGGAACGTTGCAGGGGATGACGACGATGGCGAGGACGCTCGCGGCGCGTACGGATGGGTGAGCGCCTACATCACCAGCGTCGGCCCGGGGGAGTACACCATCGACCTGTACGACGACCTGAGCATGCCAGCCAACGGCACCCACGTGGACACGCTGACCTTCTCTGTGCCTGCCACGATTCCTGCCGGCTCGCCGGCCGACCGGGACGCCCAGGTCATCAAGGCGGCCACCGAAGAACTCGCCGACTACGGATGCATCCCGGCCTCCGACTTCCAGGGCAGCGGCGACAGTTTCAGTGTGCAGGTCCGCGCGAGCGACCACGCCCGGCAGTGGCTCGAGGACCAACGGCCGCCGGCAGAAAAGCTCGAGCTACTGCTGGCCGGGCTTGAGGGCCTGGTGGACGATCTGGCGACTGCGCATCCAGGCCGCGACCGTCCCCGCATCGACACCATCGCGCACCCCCACCCGGGCCGGCCGGTAACGGCCCCGGACGGCGGCGCTCGCACCTCGATCGTCGGCTGGGGCGACCGGGAAGCCTTCCTGCAGGCCGTCGCTGCCGACGTGCCGGACAGCGTACGCCTCGAGCGCTACCAAGGCGGCTGGGCACAGCGCCTTGACGGCGCAGAAAACCTGAAGCATCCCACTCTGCGGGGCCTGGAGCGGGTGCGGGCCGAAGCAGCCCGCCGCGAGGGCGAACTGAGCGGCTTCACCGCCACGTTCCGCTCCGGTGACGTGGTGCACCGCTACCAGGTGAGCGCCGACTGGGCCCAGGAACTGGACGAGTGCCTGGACGACTGGGAGATGCGCGTGAGGGCGGTGCTAGAGGAGCAGACCCGATTCCCGCACCTCAAGCAGTGGGGCCGGCAGCTCTCCCAGGCCCTGGTCGACGACGATCAGTTCATGGCGGCCGAAACATCCCAAGACCAAGCCAGCAGGGGCGGAGATCTCGCCCGCAGCATGTTCGGCCCCAACTGCCCGATCAACTCGCATGACATCCAGCGCGCCCTCGCCGACGCACGGGCGAAGCGGGCCGACATCCTCCTCGAGCGGCAGCGCGCCCAGTGGCAGACCGCCATCCCGGCCTGGGCAGCGCAACTGGCCACCTCGCCGGCCTTCCAACAGGGCACGACCGCGCAGCGCGCCATGCTCGCCACCAACCTCCTGTACGCGCACCACCCCATGGCTGACACGCCAGAGCTTGTCCGCCTGCTGCGCACCGCGGCTGCCGACCTGCTGGCTTGAGACGCCACGAGCGCAACGGATCGCCGGACAGCGCGTCATCGCCTGTTGGCGGTGGGGCGCCGTAGTACAGCCTGGGATTCAGACACTGCCGAAGGAAGCGATCGTTGGGTGTGGGAGTGAACAAGGGGCAATATCCGAAGGGTGCGGCTCGTTTCGAGGGACGCCTGACAAGGGAACCGTGCCAGCTCCGTGCCGCCCGCACGATGTTGTTCAGCCCGGCGGCAGATCGGGCCGTCGCACCCCGCGTCCGGAACCGGCGGCGCAGGTCAAGTGGCTGACCGGATCGCGAGTGATCATGGCCTCTTACGCTGGCCCGCGGATCGGGCAGGCTTGTGGACCTGCCAGGGGGCGGGACAAGCGGCCGGCAGTCCTGACTACGATCACGCGATGGTCGAAGAGATCTTCCTTGCCCAGGGTCCACACGTGGCTGTCCGGCGCATCGCCTTGCGTGACCACGAAGAGATCACCGCTCTCACTCGCGAGAGCGGTGATCTGCACCACCCGTGGGTCCCAACCCGGGAAACCTCCCCGGAAGCCTTCCGGGAGTACATCGCAAGGTTCGATCAACCTACCTACGAAGGCTTCGTGGTCTGTTCGCGCCACACGGGCGCGATCGTCGGCGGAATCAACATCAACAACATCGTCCGCGGCACCATCCAAAGCGGGGCCCTGGGCTATGTCGCCTACGCGTCCACCGCGAGGCGTGGCTACATGACTCAGGGGTTGCGGCTGGTCGTAGAGTTCGCCTTCACCGAGCTCGGGCTGCACCGGCTGGAAGCCAACATCCAGCCCGCCAATGAGTCGTCCATCAGGCTGGTCAAACGACTGGGGTTCCAGTGTGAGGGCTACTCTCCCCACTTCCAGTTCCTGGATGGCGCCTGGCGCGGGCACGAACGCTGGGCCCTCACGGTTGAGATGACTGGCACCCAGACGCCTGACAAGTCCGTGAGCTCGCTGTGACTGACGACGAGATTGTCGCTATGGCTGAGGCAGAAGCCTGGAGGGGGGTGCCCGTCGTGACCGCTGGGTGAACGCATCGGACAAGGGCCCTGGCGTGACGAGGCGGCCCGCGGCTTCGAGATTTTAAGGTCTGACCTCATCCTTATCAGGTCGATCACGGGGGGCCGTCGACGTTGGCCAACCGGGCCTGAGCCTCGGCCGATCGTCCCCTGGGGTCCGGCGTCGGCCGCTGCTGTTCGCGCTTGTTGGTGTCAGCTACTGGTGTCAGCCGCCCCACGTGGTCTTGACAAGGGCTGAGGTGACACGTTCAGCGTTCTTCCGCTCCCGGATATCCTTCTTCCTCCGGCGCGGCCATGACGAGACCGGAACTCACAGCATGTTCGTCGTCGGTACCCAGCCGCTGGAGATAGGCCCAGCGGTCGAGCTGAGTGCAGGCCCAGGCAGGGTCATACGCTGCCGTAGGCAGCTGGGGTACGCGTTTGCGGCCCGTGTCGTCGAGTCGGTAAGGGACCTCGAACGCCGTATCCCAGAGGGTTAGATCTGCGATGAAACGCGCTTCAGCTTCCGAAGGATCGATTCCCAAGTAGCGGGCGATGTCCGCCCAAGAGGTGCTCCGCTCGCGCTCGTAGATCACAGCCGAGACCAGCGCGCGTTCAGCGAGTTCAATGAGCTGGAGCGCTTGACTCACCCGGCCCCGGGGCCCGTGTCAGGATCGTGGCGGGTCGCGACCAGGCCACTCGCGCTGTCAGCGACATCCACGGCGTGGTCGCAGAGCACCAAGCGTGCCAGCGCTTGGCGGGAAAATCGGACGCGGTCGACGTCGTAGGGGGTCGTCTCGGTCATGCGCACAGCGTCGCAGGAGGCGTCCGTTTCGCGAACCCAATTCTTCTGGTACTGATCAGCCGATCGGCTGACCAGCGAGGCAGAACAGGCCCACGGCTCTGACCAGTTCAGATGTCGTGGGCTTCTGTCATTGTTGGTGGACCTCGGGCACCCTCGCACGGCCCAGTGATCGCGGCATGCGGCCAAGCGCTTAGAAGGCGCACTTCTGGTTTGCCTGCAGTAGGCCGCTGACCTGGTCAGTCGTACGGCCTGGCGGAGCCGCCGCCGACAACTTCGACAGGCATTCGACAGGACTGTTCTGGCCGCAGCGAGGTCGCCTGGCTCCCTCACCTGCTGGCAGCTGACCTGGCCCAATATGTCTGTGCCCATAGCTGATGTACTCAGGCGGAGCTGAGTACTTGCGCTCTGGTCGGTGATGGGACAAGCGGAGACGCTTGGGTGATGCGTCATGGACTACTGAGACCTGTTCGCCAGCTGTTGTCGATCCTCGTGCTGGCTGGGGTGTCGCTAGCAGCGTGGGCTGCCTGGCTGGGCTGGGACCAGCATCGTGACGTGCAACCCGATGGCACGACGACCGGTCCGTACGAGGCGTGGCAGGTGATCGGGCTGGTGCTGACTCTGCTGGTACCGGTGTACTGGGCGGCATCCCGGCGCTACATCGCAGGCGCTGTGCTCGGCACCACGGTCGGCCTAACCGTTGCTGCCTATTGCGACTGGTCGGACGACTCGAGCGGCCTCTTCATGGTCGGCGTGGGGATGGTCATGATGGGGAGCCTCGTCGTGACCGCCATCGTTTCCGCCGTGATCGCCTCTGCGAGATGAGACGGACGGCGGATTGGAGCTTGACGGCACGCTGCGCCGCCCCCGACAGTCACCGCTGGTTTGGTGCGGCGACTGCTCCGTTGCCGCCAGAGACACGAAACGCCCTGGAGGAAGATCCCCGCTGGGGCGTTTTGGATGGTGACGCCCGGCAGGACTCGAACCTGTGGCCAAGCGTTTAGAAGACGTGGGCACACCCCAGCGGCCTGGCTCAGCGGGTCCGCAACGTTTCTGTGACAGGCTGCCGGGTGCTGTCGTCGTCCGCGCTCGTTGCCGTCAGCGTTGCCGTCATGGTTGTCGGCGTCTCGCTTTAGCGGGAAGTGTGGGCATGGTCGTGGACCCGACTGCGTGCAGATTGCGGGGCCGGACATGGCCAGCCATGAACCGAGTGGAACTCTTGCCCGCGTCCGGCCGTCCCCTTTTGATGTGACGCATCAGCTTTCGGTAGCCGCGCCGACCTGGCCCCGCTGCCGACATGGCTCCGACTCGACCGACTCCTTTGAGGGTTGCCGCGGTCGCCGTGTCGATCCGCACGATGAATGCCTGGAGCACCTGGCCGATGTCGACCGTGCCGCTTACCTTGCACAGTTGGGTCCTGGCAGCGATCTGGATCACCGGGGCACCTTCATTCCCGAGAACCTCCTCGGCGTGCTCCTCGACGCCATCCGGGCTCCCGGCGCCCGGCAAGCCCTCTTGGGCACAGCCCGTTTCGATGCGGCGCGGTTCGTCGGCGATGCTGACTTCAGCGGCGTACGTTTCAGGGGCGATGCTGGCTTCGAGCAGGCAATTTTCCTTGGTACTGCCCGGTTCGTGGGAACTGAGTTCCATGGGGACGCCTGGTTTGAACGGGTGCGGTTCTGTGGAGCCCAGTTCCGCGAAGCGTCGTTCGAGACCAACGTGTGGTTTGGAGAGGCGGTGTTTTCTGACGACGTTCGATTCGATGGCGCACGGTTTTGCGGGCACGCCAGGTTCCGTCTCGCCCAGTTTCATGGCAACGCCGCGTTCGACGGTGCGCAGTTCTCGGGAAGCGTCGGCTTTCAGGGAACGCACTTCGCCGGCTGCGCCTGGTTCGACGGCGCGAGGTTCGAAAGCGCCTCGCAGCTGGGCCCCTTGGTATGCGAAGACGCTGTGGATCTGTCCGCGGTAGTTTTCGCGGCCCCGGTCGCCATCGAGGCAGCGACCAGAAGGATGTGGTGCATACGGACGGAATGGACTGCAAAAGCAACCATGCGGTTGCGGTACGCCACCGTGGACCTCAGCGATACGGTCCTCGCACACCCCCTGAGCATCGCCGCCCGAGCAGCCCCGTTTACGGACCGGACCGGAACCGAGGGGACCGAAGAGGTGCTGGAAGAGCAGGCCTTGGATGGCAGCGACACGGGAGTGCGCATTGCCTCTCTGCGAGGTGTGGACGTAGCCCACCTGGTGCTCCACAGCGTTGACCTGACTCCCTGCTTGTTATCCGGTGCCGTGCATCTCGACCAACTGCGCTTGGAGGGGGAGTACCTTCTGGCGCTTCCTCCCACAGGCCTACATCGACGCGGCCTATGGCCCGTGCGGTGGACCACACGGCGAACGCTGGCCGAGGAGCACCACTGGCGAGCCGCCAAGGGCTGGGATGCATGGACATCAGCGCCGACCGGAGTGGAAGTTGTAGGGCCAGCGGGATTGGCTGCGGTGTACCGGCAGCTTCGCAAATCCTTCGAGGACGGCAAGAACGAGCCCGATGCCGGCGACTTCTACTACGGCGAGATGGAGATGCGTCGTCACGACACCAAACGGCCCCGTGCCGAGCGCGCGTTGCTGACCGCCTACTGGGCTGTGTCGGGCTACGGTCTGCGTGCCTCCCGCGCTCTGAGTTGGCTGCTGGGAGCCATGGTCGCGAGTGTGCTCGTGATGATGCTGTGGGGTGTACCGAAGGAGGCTGCGAAAACTGAGAGCACCGGCAAGTTGATAGGCCAGAGCATCTCGCTGACGAACGACACGACCGATCCCATCGCCCCTGACGGGCCGCTCGGGCAACGCTTGACGTCCCAGCGATTCGAGAAGTCCATGCGCTTGGTGATCAACTCAGTGGTGTTCCGGTCATCGAGCCAGGAGCTGACCACCGTTGGAACGTACGCCGAGATGCTGTCCCGAGTGGTCGAACCTGCTCTGCTCGGCCTCGCGGCCCTTGCCGCCCGCGGCCGCGTCAAGCGGTGACGACCTTTCGGTCAAGGTTCATGCGCCAATGGGTGAACCGGCTACATCCTCGACCTTTGAGGGGTACCTCGAGACAGCCGCTTTACAAGTTCGTTGCCGGACCCATGTCACCTGCCGGAACCGCCGTCCGGGGGCGATTCTCGGTCCTCCTCCGGTCGAACCTGTCCGCCGTCGTCCGACGACGTTGATGTCACGTGGTGATGTCAGCTTCGGAGTTGGAGCTGGTGTCAGATGGGAACTTGCCGTGCCCTCGGCGCTCCCTCAGGCTCACTACCCACGAGACAACAATCAAGACGAGGCCGGAGATTACAAGGATCCTGTCCGCTGGGGAGCCGGCACTCTGACCGGATCCGGATACAACGCCTGCCACACCAGCGATAAGAAGCACAAACGGTTGCCAACGTCTCCGAGCAGGCAGGAGGCGCATACGCCACACCGAGTAGGCCATCCAGGCAATGACGGCCAAAATAAACCATGCAAAGGTACTCACCAAAAACTCCGCAAAAGAGAGAGGCCGGAGGGCTTGAAGGTGCGGCCTCTTCCTTATCAGGTCGATCACGTACGCCGCGCTACTTGCGGCGGATCCGTGCTCGTGTGCTGGGATCCGCGGTGATTCGCCGCTGTTGCTGTCAGCCCGCGATGGCTATGCCGACGACTGCCACCGCCAAGGCAAGGAAGATCAATAGCCAGCGGTTGCGCGGCGAGTGGCCGCCGTAGGCCTCACCCTTGAAGCGGATCATCAGGTAGATCCCCAGACTCATGACAGCGAGACCCGCCAGCAAGCGCAAGATCGCCACTGTCATGCGCCCTCCCACCGCACGGTCCGCACGGTGCCCCGGATTCGGCGCGCAACTGCCAGTTCTTCTGGGTCTCACAAGCCTCTCAAGCGACCTGCCCTTTTCGCAGCTCTGGACCCTGATCGCCCGTGGGTGCCCCGTCGTCATCTGCCGTCGGCGGTCACCCTTGAGGATCCTCGGACGGCCCAGTGACGGCCCCGCTGGCGGCCGAGCGACGACCTCCGAAGGAGGCGATCAACGCATCTGCCACGATCACCGCATCTGCCTCTGCAACATCTGCCGGGTATTCCGGCAGCAGATCGTCCCAGACGACCATCCACGATCCGTACAGTTGGGCCTGTCCCGCGGGCCGCGCGAAGAACCAGATGTGCAGGTGTGCGCCCCCATCTCCGATGCGGTAGACGTGGGCTCGCGAAATGTGCGGCACGGCCTGCACGTGGCGGACGATGTGAGTGGACAGCACCCCCAGTTCGGCTGCCAGCTTATCGGGCAGGTCAGCCATGTCATGGTGGTCACGCGGATGCAGCATGAGCACCAGGGGCACACCAACTCCCGAGATCCGGGTGAGCCGCCACCTGTCGTTGAGCCAGATCCCTTCGTCTCGGTCGCGGCACGACTTGCAGTTCGATGGATCCTCGCCATGTCGCGCAGGCTCGGGCAAGACCGGAGGGCGCAGCGGCGCGACGCGCAATCCGTCCGGTTCGAATGGGCTGATATCCCACCCTGTCATCCGTGCCAGCGGGAGCCGACGCTCACTATCCGCAGCCGCAATCGCGTGGTCGTAGAACTCGTCAGGTCGCAAGGCCATGGCCCGAAGATTAGTTCTGCAGGGACGCCCAGTGAGCCTTTCCCGGTAATGGATCATGACGTTGTGTGATCGTTCAGATGGTTCGGTCGTACTCGAGCTGGAGCAGGACGAGGGCCGCTGCGGCGAT
>NZ_JBSFJX010000212.1:0-13196 GCF_053598275.1 Streptomyces sp. NPDC001156
GCGGGATGTCCAGTAACTCCGCCTTCATACACCGCAGTTACCCGTCTCAGGAGATCGACGAACTACAGCGGGCACCCAGATCTACGACTGAAGGGAACGAGTGGTGCGACACCCATTCCAACGGATACAGCGGCACGGCCGGCACCTATTCGGACATGGTCGACGGAACGCGCCTAACCACTGCAGAAGTGTGCGTATGGAATCGCACGACCCTCATCAATTGCGCAACGGTCAACCAGTAGGCTCCCGACCACACAGGCGGCCCGGGAGGCGTCCACTCGCCGAGGACCAGCGCCTGGCTGCCCGTCACCGATGGAACAAATCCGCACGATAGCCGGGTAGCGCAGGTCGATGTCAGAGGCGGCGAACGCGTCCAGCGTCTCCTCGGTCACCTGCTCGGTCGGCACTGGGTAGATGGCCTTGAGCGCCGGCACAAGCTTGGGGTGGTCCCTCTTCGACGCGAAACGCAGTGAGGCCCGCACGAGATGGATCAGGCAGGGGTCTTGCCCCAAGGCGGGCAAGGCGATTGCTGGACAGAATTGTTATTGTCGCGGCACATCGCGCCATCGACGCCGGGGGTTTCGTGTGAGTGAGTCGAGCCGTATAGGGTTGGTCGTCAGCGCACGGTGGCTCGCATATCCATCCGACCAGTCGTACATGGTCGAGTCCGCCGACATCGTTGCGGATGCCCTGTACGACCCGGCCCTGGGCCAATGCGCACCGGCGATCGGCGGGTTGCCGGTTCTGCACGATCCGTCCAAGGAGTTACTGGAGCAAAGCATCCGTCAGGCCTTCGAGAAGGCCTCCATCACGGAAAGCACCCTCTTGCTGTATTTCGTCGGTCACGGATACCCGGACGACGAGCGGTGCGAATACCACTTTATCCCGTCCGACCACCCGGCCGACTACGACGCCGTGGCGGTGCACGCCTATCCGCTCGGCGAGCGCATCAGCGCGCTGAACCTACGATTCCCTGGCACGGACGGCCTGATCCTGATGGTCGACACCTGTGAGTCCGGCAGGTTGTGGGAGCCGGAGCGGCGGGCCTGGACCTTGGCTATGCCCCGGGCTGTGATCGCCACCGCCACCGGCCGTGGGTCCGCCTGGAACGCCGACTTCACCCGGGTGGTGGGTGAGGGCGTCCAGGCGGGTATTCCGTCGGCTGGCTATCACCTGAGCCCTGCCGACTTCAAGCCGCTGCTGTTGGAGCTGACAAAGCAGCGGGCGCATCACTTCGATCACAGCAGAAGCGACGACGAAGGCCTGTGGATCAGCGTCAACCGTGCCTCCAGTGTCAGCCGCCTGACGGAAGTGGTGCGCCAAGTGACGGGCGGTCGCGGGCTGGAACGCATCAACCGTCGCTATCAGCGCCCAGAGGGGCACGAGCCGGTCGGAGAAGCTCTGCAAAGGCACCGGATGGTGGCGGTCCTGGGGCCGAGCGGCTGCGGCAAGAGCGCCACGCTGCAGATGACAGCGATCGACTCCCTCGATCTGGATCGAACCGGCCTGGATCCTGATCCCAGACAACCCAGGCAGGCCGTGGCGTTCTTTCCGATCGCCGGTGACACCGCCGCCGTGGGCTTCGCCCAGCAGATCGCCCGGCAGCTCGACATATCGTCAGGAGGTCTGTTTCAGGAGGCCGAGCAGGACTTTCTCGCGACGTTGTCCTCGGACGAGGAGAAACGTCTCCCGGCTGTCGAGCGGTGGCTGACCGGTCCGTTGCGGCACCTACCTGCCGACTCCGACGTCCTGATCGTGATCGACGCCCTCGACCAGCTCCCCGATGCGGCCGGTTCCGAGATCCCTGACTGCATCGCCGAGCTGGACGATGCCACCCGGTACGGCCACGTCCGGGTGGTCGTGTCCGCACGCCACCGCCTCGGCTACCCAGCACCGGCTCTGCCATCGGGCTTCGAACGGATCAGGGTGCCGCCCGCCAGTGGCCGCCAAGTCCTCCGGTATCTCCAGCGGCGCGGACTTCACCCGGACCATGCCCCGGAGATCGTACGGATCGCCGGTGGTAACTGGCTGATCATCACCCTGCTCTGCAACGAGCTGGACGGTCCCTCCGTCCGTGACGGAGGACTGCCGACTACCCGTACAGACCTCTACAACCGACTCCTGTCACGGGCCTGCGGCGGCGACGAGGCGCTGTGGGCCGCGCGTTTCGCCCCCGTCCTTGGGGTACTGGCGTCTGCGGGCCACGACGTCGCCATGCCGCTGCCTTTGCTGCGGGCCGCCAGCGCCCTGCTGGACGGGCCGGCGACCGTCCCCGCCATACGTACCGTGGTGGTCGCTCTGCGCGATGTGGTGGAGCGCATGGACCCGGGAACCGACGGGGAGGAGCTCACACTGATCCACTCGACGCTCATTGAGCATCTGCGCGGCGCACTCAACCGCTTCCCCCTTCCCGACCCCGCCCGTACTCACTCGGCAATCGCCTCGGCCCTGGCTACCCTTGCGCCCATGGACCGGGACCGCGACAGACCCAGGGACAGCGATCCGGTACGGGCGTACGCCGAGAGCATGGAGGCTGCTCACCGCTGGGAAGCCGGGGATCTGGACGGAGCGGTCGACGTGCTGATCCGCCGTCCGGCACTGCGGGCCATCGACAACAGGGACCGCTGGACGAAGTGGTCGCGCATGATCGCCGACCGACTCGGACCCGTCTCGCTGCTCAGCCTCAGAGCGCGGCGCGAGCTGGCATCGTGGACCAGCCGCTGCGGCATGTTCGAACCGGCCACGCAGCTCTACGACCGGCTGCTGCCTGACGTCACTGACGCACTGGGCGAGGACGACCCGCTCGCCCTGCGCGTGGAACTGGACGCGGCATCCTTCCGCGGCGTGTCGGGCCATGCCATCGAGGCACGGGACCGGCTGGATCAGCTGGTAACGCGCATCGTCCTGATCGCCGGACCGCACAGCGAGGTCGCGCTCGAGGCCCGCCACGCGCTCGGGAACTGGATCGGCCTCGCGGGCACCCCCCGCGAGGCGAGGCAACGGCTACGCGATGTCCTGCGCGACTGCCGGGAGCACCTGGGCGAGGACCATCCCGAAACCCTTGCCGCCCGCAACAGCCTTGCCCGCTGGACCGGCGAATCCGGCCGCGCCGCACAGGCCGTGGACGAGTTCCGGGCACTGCTGCCCCTCCAAGAACGGCAACTCGGCCCACTCCACCGGGAGACCCTGCGCACACGCAACAACATCGCCTACTGGAGCGGCGAAGCGGGCCGGCCCGAAGAGACCCTGGCGCTCCTGCGCGAGCTGATCGACGACCAGACAGCGGCGCTGGGCGAGGACCACCCAGACACCCTCCGCACCCGCCACGGCATCGGGCTGTGGACCGGCGTCAACGGAGACCCCGCCGAGGCGATGGGCATCTTGAGCGGCGTGCTGGAGGACCGGGTCCGCGTCCTGGGCCCCGACCACCCGGACACCCTGCGCACGCAGAACAACCTCGGCCGGTGGACCGGTGTGCTAGGGCGGTACGACGAGGCGATCCGCATCCTCGAAGAGGTGAGGGAGCGTCGCACCAGGACACTCGGCGCGGCTCATCCGGACACGATGCGGACGGTCAACAACATCATCGATTCGACCGGCGCCTGCGGCGACCACGCCGGGGCCCTACGCCTCGCGGACGAACTACTCCCCCTTCAGGAGGACGTCCTCGGTCCTCTCCACCAGGACACCCTCAGGACCCGCTTCAACCGTGCGAAGTGGCAGGCCGCCGAGGGCGACCGAAGCGGCGCGCTGGCCGCACTGCGCTCCTTGCTGCGTGACCAGCGGGACGCCCTCGGCGCTCCGCATCCCGACACCCGGCGCACCGCCGAAGAGATCGCCGCGCTGGACGATGCCTCCGGATGATCCTCAGGAGACACGCGAGGAGTCGGGGGATTCCGGGTCTGCCGCCTGCAACGCCCGCAGGGCATGCGTCACATCGCCGGCCATGCCCTTGAGAACCACCTCGCGCGTCCCATGCGGGCCGGTCGTCCGCACCATGGCCTCCAGCGGAGCCGAGCCGTTCGGCAACGACCTCGACGTGCGGCGTGCATCGATCACACGCAGTGCGATGTCAAGGGCGGGTGCGGCGATCTCCAGGGCGGCCACCAGCAGTTCACCGCCCTGACGCCCCGGCACCGAAGGATCGGGAACACGCTTGACGGGCCCCCGCACTGCAGGCAGCGCCTCCAACTCGGCGCGGATCTCGCGCACGGCCTGCCGGGCTGTCTCCGCGCCAGCGTCCGACACCACCGGGGAAGAGATCGCTACCTCGAGCACCACAGTGTCCACGTCCACAAGACCACAATAGTTGCCAACGGCCGGGAGAAAGAGGGAGTTTCATGGGTTTGGAGATCGGCCTTGTCATCTTCGACTGCGACGGCGTCCTGGTGGACAGCGAACGCCTCGCCGCACGCGTCGACTCCGCCATGATCACCCGGCTCGGCTGGACGCTGAGCCCCCAGGACGTCGCACGACGCTTCGTCGGCCACTCCAAGCAGTACATGCGCGAGCAGATCGAGCAGCATCTGGAAACGACACTGCCCGACGACTGGCAGACCCCGTTCGAGGAAGCGTACTGGGCGCTCGTCGACGCGGAACTCACTGCGGTCGAGGGCGTACGCGAAGTGATCGAGCGGCTCACCGTACCGTACTGCGTCGCCTCCAACGGCAGTCACGAGAAGATACACCGCTCACTCAGCCACGCGAGCCTGCTGCCGCTCTTCGCCGGCCGGCTGTTCAGCGCCGACGATGTGGCCGCCCCCAAGCCCGCCCCCGATCTGCATCTTCATGCGGCCGCAGCCATGGGTGTCCCGCCGCAGGCATGCGTGGTGATCGAGGACAGCTACTCCGGAATCCGCGCCGCACGAGCAGCAGGCATGCGGACCTTCGGCTTCACCGCAGGCGTGGCAGCCGCCGACCAACTGGCAGGACCCGCGACCGTCCTGTTCAACAAGATGAGCGAGCTGCCGACGCTGCTCGCCGACGCGGGAATGCCCGAACACGGCCCGAGACTGCGGTAGCGACCCGCAAGGCGGCCGACCGGGTCGCCAACGGTCGGTGCCGGTTCCGCCGGTCGCGAGCAGGACCGACCCCTCCGTCTGATCCGTGCCGTCATGAGGCCGGCACGACCTCGAGTTCGGTGAGGGCCCTCATCCGGTCACCGCTGTGGTGCGGCGCTCCAGGGCAACGCCCACGGCACCTGGAGGGCGCTGCCCGGCCGGGCGGTGCGCGGTTCCCGGAATCCGTGACCGTTGTGTTCGGGACGGTCACGTGTCGCTTGTGGGAGGCGGCTTACTGGCGGAGCTCGGGCGCGACGTACTCGAACGTCGGGCCGGCTGTGTTGTCGTCGCCGTCGAGGGTCTGCATCAGGTTCTGCGCCTTTCCCTTGAGCGCGTACATCGTGCCCATGGCGGCCCCGAGCATCTGCGGCTTGCCGTTGAACGCCTGCTCCAGTTGTTGGAGCAGAGCGCAGTACGCCTGGTTGAACTGGTCCTGCGCGCCCCGGATCGGATCACCCTCAGGGTGGTCCTCGAGCCGGGGATTGGGGCGCATGGGGTAGATCCCGTCGAGGTCGACCACCAGGGCTTCACCCGTGGGTCCGGATTGCGGCGTGTCACCGGGCTGGTGTCGACGGCCCAGCTTGAGCTCCAGGAAGCGGTAGTAGTGCGAGACCTCGTTGCGGTCTGGGTGGAAGACGTCCTGGTCGTTGTCCCAGACCGCCCCGCGTGCCGCCCCCTCCCCCTGTTCGACGATTTCCTCGATCGCCGTCAGCGCCGAGGCAAGATCGGTGACCGCGGTCAACTGGCCGCTTGTGTGGGCGAAAGGGCCCGCGGTGAGCTGACGAGCCGGGTCACCGGTGAAGACCTTCTGCTCACCGAGCTCGGCACTGAGATGGCGCAGTCCTTGTTCGATCGCGTCATAGAACTGCCCGATCGTCTCGTAGTCGTCTCCTTCAGCCCGGGCGCCGGGGAGGGCCGGCTGCTCGAGGCGGAGGAACATCTCCAGGGCTTCGGGTCCGAACGGGAGGAGGGACAGCTGTATGGAGCGGTCGCCATGGGGCAGGGCGCGCGGGTGGGCCGGCAGTATGTGGGGCGCGTCCAGGATGGGTTGGCCGCCGACCGCGTTGAGGAGATTCGCCGCCAGCGCCAGATGGAGCATCTCCTCGACGAAGACACCGCTGACGGCCTGAACCGCGTCCGGGTTCCGGTGCGGATCGAGGGAGTAAAGGGCGCACAAGTAGGGCGGCAGCGTTGCGTGTTCCAGCTCGAGCGCCCATTGAAAGTGTTCGCGGAGACTTTCGAGTGTCGTGATCGGCGCCCTCCACGGCGCCGCGTCGCTCTTGAGCTGTTGTGAGTTGTTCAACGTATTCTCGCTAGGTCGTCGCCACGGGTGGGTGCGACGGAGAGCCTGTGACAAGGTGGACGATTACAGCCTTTCCGTCCACCGAAGGCACCTTCTCTGCCGATCACCAGCATTGACAGGACGGCCGGCGAAACTGTGACAACAGCAGCGGGGCGGCGTTCTTGTTCCGCCAGATGATGTAGCGGCGGATCATGCCGCCCTGCTCCTTGTGGCCGGTGTGGTCAGTGCCATCGAGCGCGAAGTAGCGCAGGGCGGCGAACTGGGCCTCGATGCGGTGGTGAGCCAGGAGCCGTTGGTCGAGGTATAGGCGAGTTCGACGTGGTTGGCGGCGGCCCAGTCGCCGACCCGGTAGCTCCCATTAGGTGCGGGGAGAGGTTGTCGAGCGCGATCTCGATCCGGATCTCCTACGCCGAGTTGGCTGACCTGGACCTGAGCCGATTCTGCTTCGCCTGCTCCAACCTCGACGGCGCCACGCTCACTGGCTGCGACCTGACGCGCGCGACACTCACCGGCGCGGAGCTGACCGGGGCGGACCTCACCGGGGCCATCGGCATCGACACACCCCCGCCCCCGGCCGGTTCGGCCGCACAGAGCTGACACGGCGCAGGGGAGCACGGATAGAGAACTTTCGCCACGAACCGGACACCACCCGACGTCACCGAGGCCCTGGACCCGGAGTATGTTCGCACCGGTCTTCCGCAATTATGTCGGCAGCAGATATCAATCATGGACCAATTGGGTGTTGGACGGATCGCCGCGCGCACCCTAGCCTCTGAAATACCACCTCGCTCTCATGCTCACCAGAAATGTTTCTGTCGAGATCCATTGAAACCCCCATGGTGCAGGGACAGATGCCGTTCAGCGACATAGGAAAAATTCGTGCGGGATTACGCCGACCATAAGGCACGACCATATCCGCACAATGGCTCCGCTGCATCGGATCGATTCCGGCGATGGCGCACCCGATTCCCGGGGGCATCGTCCACATAAACAAGACCGCGCTTTCGGATCTGGTCGTAGCGGCCGGAAGGGCGGGGCACTCCCCACCGCCCCCCGCCGAAGCCCGCTGGGCTGGCCAAGGCCCGATACCTACCGCAGAGGACGGCATGGACATCGCAAGGTTCGAGACCCTGATCGTTTCCGTCCGCCGCCTCATCCGGCAGGATCTCGTGCCGCGTGAGGCCGAGATCGAGGAGAAGGACGAAGTTCCCACCGACATTCGCGAGAAGGCTCTCGGGATGGGTCTGTTCGGCTACACCCTTCCCGAGGAATACGGCGGACTGGGCCTGAATACCGTCGAAGACGTGCGCTTGGCGATCGAATTCGGGTACACCACGATGGCGTTCCGGTCGATGTTCGCCACCAACGTCGGTCTGGCTGGCAGGGTTCTGGTCAATGCTGGGACCGAGGACCAGAAACGCACCTGGCTTCCCCGGTTGGCCAAGGGCGCCATCGCGTCGTTCGCGCTGTCCGAACCGGAGGCCGGGTCGGACCCCTCGGGCATGAAGACCCGCGCTGTGCGCAGCGATGACGGCGGCTTCGTCATCAGCGGTGCCAAGCGCTTCATCACCAACGCTCCGGTCGCCGACGTTTTCGTGGTCTTCGCACGGACGGGAACCGGTGCCAGGCCCACAGACGGAATCTCTTGCTTCCTCGTCGAGGCGGGCACTGCCGGTCTCTCCGTCGGTCCGAGGGATGGGAAAACGGGACAGGCTGGGTCCTTGTCGAGCGCGGTCTACTTCGACGAGGTGAAGGTTCCGCGCAGCGCGCTCGTCGGCGGCGCCGAAGGGGTCGGCTTCACGACGGCGATGCGGAGCCTCGCAACCGGCCGCCTGAACGTGGCTGCTCTGAGTGTCGGAATGACACAGCGACTGCTCGAAGAGTCCATCGCCCATGCGCAGAACAACAGGCAGGGCGGTCACACGATCGGAGAGTTCCAACTGGTACAGGCGATGCTCGCCGAGACCAAGACCGAACTCGACGCGGGCCGCGAACTGGTGCTCGCCGCCGCCCGTCGGTACCAGTCCGCCACGGACACCAAGATCGGTCCATCCACCGCAAAACTGTTCTGTACCGAAGCCGCCGTGCGGGCAGCCGATCGCGCAGTGCAGATCCATGGCGGGTTGGGTTACATGCGGGCGACGCCCGTGGAGCGGCTCTCCCGCGATGTGCGGGTGCTACCGATCTACGAGGGGACCAGCGAAATCCAGAAACTCATCATCGGCCGGGCACTGCTGCGCGCGGACGGGCAATGAGGAGTCAACTGGCGCGGACGGCGTCTTCGAGCTCAGGTTCCACTGCAAGACCGTGACCCGACAGGATCCTCCACCCCTAAGCACCGCCGACACGAAGGGCATTCGATGACGGCCTCTCATTCCCCAGCCATCCTCGCCGACGTGGTGATCTGCGAGCCGGTGCGCACACCGGTCGGCCGCCGGGACGGCGTGTTCGCCAGCCTGCCCGCCAGCGATCTGGCCACGGCCGTGCTCGAAGGTCTGATGGCCCGAACCGGGCTCGGCGAAGGCGATGTTGACGATGTGGTCTTCGGCCAGTGCTACGCCAACAGCGAGGCACCGGCGATAGGGCGCGTCGCGGCTCTGAACGCCGGGCTCGGTGTGGAGACGAGCGGGATGCAGCTGGACCGGCGCTGCGGATCGGGACTGCAGGCCGTGATGTACGCCTGCCTGCAAGTGGCTGCCGGAGTCAGCGACGTGGTCATCGCCGGCGGAGTGGAATCAATGAGCAACGCCGAGCACTACGCGCTGGGACTGCGCGGCGGAACCCGCAGTGCCGCGATCGAACTGCACGACAGGATCAGCCGCGGCCGGACCACCGCCGGCGGGTATCGCTACCCGGTACCCGGGGGAATGCTCGAGACGGCCGAGAACCTGCGCGCTGAGTACCGGATCTCGCGCGAAGAACAGGACGAGCTCGCACTGCGCTCACAGCAGGCTGCGGGCAAGGCAATGCGTGACGGTCGCTTCGACGAGGAGATCGTGCCGGTCACGGTGCCCGCGCAGGGAAAGCGCCCCGCCGTGCGGGTGACCCGGGACGAGCACCCCCGCCCGGACACCAGAGCCGCCGACCTGCAGCGGCTGCGCCCGATTCGCCGCGACATCGACCCGGATGCGACCGTGACCGCCGGCAACGCGAGCGGGGAGAACGACGGCGCGTCCGCGTGCGTGGTCACCACGTGGGCCAGGGCCGCACAGCTGGGCCTGAGCCCCCTCGTGCGCCCGCTGGCCTGGTCGGTGGCCGGGGTCCCACCGAGGACCATGGGCATAGGCCCGGTTCCCGCCACGGCCAAGGTACTGGACCGCCTCGGACTGCGACTGGCCGACATGGACCTGATCGAGCTCAACGAGGCGTTCTCCGCACAGGTGCTGGCCTGTCTGCGGGAGTGGAACTTCACCGACGCCGATTACGACCGTTTCAACGTCAACGGCTCTGGGATATCCCTCGGACATCCGGTCGGCGCCACCGGTGCCCGCATCCTCACCACGGTGACCCGTGAACTGGAGCGACGGGGAGGCCGCTACGCGCTGGAAACCATGTGCCTGGGCGGTGGGCAGGGCATGGCCGCTGTCTTCGAACGGGTCGCGTGAGGCCGACCCGACAGCCGGGCGGGTGCACTGCGGAGTCGGAGACGCCATGTGCTGCCGTGGTGCCGTACCGCCGCACCGCCAAATGATCAAGAAAGGAAGAACCATGCTGAGCGGGAGGTCCGCCGTCGTCACCGGCGGCGCACAGGGTATCGGCCTGGCCATCGCCAGGGCACTGGTCGCCCAGGGAGCCCGGGTGGTGATCGGTGATCTCAACGAGGCTGTGGCCCGGCAGGCGGTCGAAGACCTCGGGGGCGACTCCTTCGCGCGTTTCAGTCTCTGCGACGTCCGGGACAGCGCAATGGTCGAGCACCTCCTCGACACGGCCGAGGAGGCGTTCGGGCCGGTCGACATCTTCGTCAACAACGCCGGCCTGACCCGGGACGCCACTTTGCGCAATATGTCCGAAGAGGACTTCGACGCGGTCGTCGACGTGCACCTGAAGGGCACCTGGAACGGCGTCCGCGCCGCCGCGGCACGGATGCGCGAGCGGGAGGCCGGTTCGATCGTGAACATCTCCTCAATGGCCGGCAAGGTCGGAAACATCGGTCAGACCAACTACTCCGCCGCCAAGGCAGGCATCGTCGGTCTCACCAAGGCCGCGGCGAAAGAGCTCGCATACAGGGGGATCCGGGTGAACGCGGTCCAGCCCGGCTTCATCGCGACACCGATGACCGAGACCATGCCCGAGCACGTCAAGCAGCAGAAGATGGCCGAAATCCCGATGAACCGGGTGGGCACTGCGGCAGAGGTGGCGAACGTGGTGGTCTTCCTGGCGAGCGACATGTCGAGCTACATGACCGGTGCCGTCCTCGAAGTGGCGGGCGGGAGGTTCATGTGAGCGCCGCCAGGCAACCCTTCACCCGGACATTCGCCACTGCCGAGGACCTGCAGGCGGCGGTCGGCAGCACGCTGGGCACCAGCGACTGGCTCGAGGTCGACCAGCACCGGATCGACCTGTTCGGCGAAGCCACCGGCGACCGCCAGTGGATCCACGTCGACCCCGAGCGGGCGAAGGACGGCCCCTTCGGGACCACCATCGCCCACGGCTTCCTCACACTCTCCCTCCTCGTACCGCTGACCTCCGGCCTTCTCCGGCTGGACGGCGCGCGGATGAAACTCAACTACGGCCTCGACCGGGTTCGCTTCCTGACACCGGTGACCGTCGGGTCACGGGTACGCGCCGCGGCGAAGCTTCTCGCCGTCCAGGAGATCGAGGCGGGCCTGCGCGCCAAACTGCACACCACCATCGAACTCGAAGGATCTCACCGCCCCGCCTGCATCGCCGAGACGCTCGTCCTGATCGTCCCCGACACCGCGCGCTAGCGCAGGTGTCCTCTGGCAGGTCCGCTGTCCGGGATCAGGGTCGACCGGCCCGTACCAGGGGGCACAGGCACGGGGATACCGGGGCATGCCCGGCCTCGGTGGACGGTGGTCGGCCGAGCTGCGCTCGGACGGACCGCGTCTGAACCTCCGGCAACTACACCGACTGAGTGGAAGTCAGATGAAAAGAAGAGTCCGACGCTCGGAGCTGGCCACACCGGCCAGCAACGACCGCATGTTCGCCAAGGCCGCTGGCTCCGGCGCAGACCTGGTGTTCCTAGATCTGGAGGACGCCTGCGCACCTGCCGAGCGGGAAGCCGCCCGGGGCAAAGCCGCCAGGGCACTGCGCGACCTGGACTGGGGCCGCACCACCCGAGCCATCCGGATGAACGGGGTGAACACCCGCTGGGCGCACGGGGACGTGATCGAGGTCGTCACCGGCGCGCGCGAGGCGCTGGACGTGATCATCGTCCCCAAGGTCCGGACGGCCCGGGATGTGTGGTGGGTGGACGTCCTGCTCACCCAGCTCGAAGAGACGCTGAACCTGCGCAAACGGATCGCCCTCGAAGTCCTCATCGAAGAGACCGAGGGCCTGCAGAACGTCGCGGAGATAGCTCGTTCCAGCGACCGACTTGAGGCCATCATCTTCGGCGCGGGAGACTTCTCCGCCGCTCAGGGCGCCCGGGTCGACACCAACTTCGACCCGATCGTGGACTACCCGGGCGACATCTGGCACTACGCGCGCTCCCGGATCGTGGTCGCCGCCCGCGCGGCGGGAATCGACGCGATCGACGCACCGTTCCCCAACTACCGTGATCTGGCCGCCTACCGGGCTGCGGCACGGCAGGCGGCCGCGATGGGCTACGCGGGCAAGTGGGCGATCCATCCCGGCCAGGTGGATGTGGCCAACGAGGTGTTCGCACCCACCCCGGAGGAGATCGCGCACGCCCGCAGGCTGGTGGCCACCTATCGCGAGGCCGAGGCCGGCGGCCTGGGCGCCACCGGGCTGGACGGCATGCTCGTCGACGCCGCTCACTTGCGCCTGGCCGAGAACATCACCAGCCGGGCCGAACTGCTCGGCCTCTGAATCCGTTGCCCAGTCCTGCGCCGGCTGCCGGTCCGCCTGGGAGCGGGAGTTCGAGCGTGACGGTCCTGCCGTTGCCGTAAAGGGGCGCGATCGTGCGCTCTTTCACGGCAACGGCATGGCGGCAGAACGACAGCTGCACGGCAGTAGCCACGGCACGGCACGGCACCATGGAGTGCGGGTCGGACCGTACGAGGTGGTGTGCTGGCGCCTGGCGGATGGCGGCCGGTCCGGTGCGCTACCCGGGTCCGCGGTGCACGGGGCCGTGACGCCGTCCGTCGACCGATTTCGTATATGTCCCGTCGCCAGCGGGCCGCCGTCCTGGCCGCCGGAAATCCACCGGCGGGGAGCGGCTCTGCGCGCTCCCCGCCCCGTGGCTCGGCTCCCCGGGGTTGGGAGCTGTTCGGTTTCGGATGTGCAGGAGTGTGTGTGCGTGTGCACGAGCGTGTACTGGTTCGTGGTGTTGCAGCGCGCACGCGTCGCATGGCGGGCACTGTCAGTGCGGGCCGGTAGCGTTCTTCCTGTTGCTGATCACGTGTTGGGGAGGGGGGTGCATCGATGCGTGGTGAGTCGCTGCGCACGATCGCTGCCCCTTTCGTGGCCGTCGGTCCGTCCGGCGTGGCGATCCGCACCCGCATCAAGGGCCTCACGCCGGACGATGAGCAGGTGTTACGTGTGGTCGGCGCGCATCTGGGGTCGCTGGCCTCGAGGGATCTCAAACGCCGGTGTGCTGAGGGCCTGGAGCACTCCGCGGATACGTGGGCCAGGCGCAAGCGGGCCCTGACCGACACGTCGTCCTCGCGGTGGGCCGGTTCGATCACGAA
>NZ_JBSFJX010000213.1:0-13169 GCF_053598275.1 Streptomyces sp. NPDC001156
CGACCAGCTCACCCACCTCGAAGTCCACCGACGCGACCGCCTCGGCGGCATCCTGCACGAGTACCAACATGCGTCGTGACCAGCACCGAGGTGGTGCTTGGCACCTACAGCGCCCGCGGCCGGGTCGGCGGACACCCCACCGTCGCCACCGAGGAAGTCATCAAGGCCGCCCACGACCTGCTGCCTGACCCTGACCGCTCCATCACCTCGATCGCCAAGCTCCTCGGCGTCTCCCCCGGCACCCTCTACAACCACATCCCCGACCTACGGGAACTGCGCGCCGGCACCGTCCCCCGGCAGCTCGAACCTCGTACGAGGTAGGCAAACCCCCAGCAAGATCGTTCTCACCGGGATTTCCTGTACGCCAACTACTCACACCCGATTACGACCAGGGTGACCTGCTCGGCGACCAGCCAGTCCCTCAACTCCAACAAGGCGTTCGTCGTGGTGGCGAAGGTCCGGATCTCCTGCCGCCGCGATCGCCGTCCGCTCGGATTCGGTGCGCGGACGCACGCCTTGAGGTCCTTCTTGCCGATGTCCAGCGCGGCACAGCGCTGGTGCAACACGTCCATGGAGCCCCTCCCAGGCGGTGTCTGCCAGGCACGCACCGTCCGGAGGAACCACAGGGCTGAAGAGTCTGGTCCGCGTGCTGCCGCAACAATTGACGGTCACTGCAAGCGGTCCCCGACGCCATACTGAACCTCGAGCTCACAGGCATCACAGATACGCCGGCGTCCCGGACGGAGCGCGCCCACATTTTCCCGCCTCCACGGCGGCCAGCGCAGCGGCCTGGACTACTGAACCGTCACGTGGACGTGGTGGGTTCGTCGTAGGCGGCCAGCATCTGCGCGGACCAGGTGAGGCGGCCACTGGCCAGGTCGTGGACGACGGAGCGCAGCCACTGTTCCTCGGCCTCCGTGACCGTGCGCAGGTATCCGAGTTCGAGGGTGGACACCCGGGGCAGGCCGCGCTCGTTCTCGGTGGCCAGGGTCGTGTCGAGGGCGGCTCTGGTCCTCTCGAGGTGGTCGAGGCGCTGCTGCAGGACCTCCTGGGCCTCGGACGGCGTGAGCATCAGTACGTAGGAGAGCGCCGCGGGGAACTCGGGGTACTCCTGCTTGGGCACGGCGAGCATCCGTTCCAGCCACTGGCGGGTGACGGTCCGTCCGGTGTCGGTGATCTCGTAGACGGTGCGCTCCGGGTACTGCTGGTCGCGTTCGGTGTGGCGGACGGTGATGAGGCCGGCCGCCTGGAGCCGGTCGATCGTGCGGTAAAGCCCGGCGCGCTGGCCCACGTTGACGACCTGGTCCTTGCCCCACTGCTTGATCAGCCGCTGGATGCCGTACGGATGGAGCGGTTTGTGATGCAGCAGGGCCAGCACGGTCAGGGCCAGCGGGGAGCTGCGTACGGGACTGCTCATGACGTCATCGTAGCCGCGATGAAACTAGTTGACTAGAGACTAGTTTCACTGCGACTATTTCCCCATCGCGCCGATCCAGGGAGGGACCATGGGCAAGGTCAGAACGGCGTTGGTCATCGGGAGCGGCATCGCCGGTCCGGTCACCGCGCTCGCACTGCGCAAGGTGGGAATCGAGGCGACCGTCTTCGAGTCGCACCCGCCCGCGGCCGACGGGGTCGGCGCGATGCTGAGCATCGCGCCCAACGGCATCGACGCGCTGCGCGTCATAGGCGCGGACACCGTCATCGACACCATCGGACAGCCGGTCCCGGGTGTGGTGATGGCCGACGGCGACGGAAACCGCCTGAGCGAGTTCCACGGCTTCCCCGGCCTGCCGGCCACCCGGGCCATGGCGCGCGCCGACCTGTTCCGCGCGCTCGCGGACTTCGCCGGAGCGGCCGGCATCCGCCTCGCCTACGGCAAGCGGTTCGTGGCCGTCGAAACGGCCGACGACAGGGTCACCGCCACGTTCGCCGACGGGACCACCTCCGCCGCCGACGTCCTCATCGGCGCCGACGGCATCCGCTCCACGGTCCGTCCGCTCATCGACCCGCACGCTCCCGGACCCGAGTACGGCGGCGTGCTCAGCTTCGGCGGCTACGCGGCCGGCAGCGGGGTCGAGGCCGAGCCGGGCAGCATGTACTTCGCCTTCGGCCGCACCTTCATCGGCTACTGGGCCCTGCCCGACGGGCGCATCGTCTGGTTCGCCGGGCTGCCCAGCGCCGAGCCGATGACCTCGGCCGAGGTCCGCCGCGTACCGGCCACCCAGTGGCTGTCCCGGCTGCGCGAGTTGTACGCCGGCCACGCCCCGGGCCGGACCCTGCTCGCGCACACCGAGCCCGGCGACCTGCTCGCGGTCGGCCCGATGGAGCGCATGCCGTCCGTGCCGCACTGGCACCGCGGGCGCATGGTCCTCGTCGGCGACGCCGCCCACGCCCCGTCCTCCAGCTCCGGCCAGGGCGCGTCGCTGGCCATCGAGAGCGCCGTCGAGCTGGGTCGGTGTCTGCGCGATCTGCCGACGCCCGAGGCCGCGTTCACCGCGTACGAGCGGCTGCGCCGTCCCCGTGTGGAGATGATCGGTGGCGACGCCGCGGCCAAGAACAAGGCCAAGGCGGGACAGGTGGGTGACAGGCCGGTCCTCCCCACCCCGGAGCAGATGTTCGCCCCCGTCCACCGCCACCACATCGACTGGGACGAACCCGTCAAGGACTGACCGCCGTGCTGTGGGAGTCCGCTGTCCACGCCAGGCCCCCTTACGCATGCTCCAGGCTGCTTCGCGCATGGTCGCCGACGGATTGCCTCCGCAGACGCGCTCGCCCAGCTGCTGGTTGTCGCCGTGGCGTCGCCAGAGGTCTTGGCTGGTCCGAAAAATAGAACCGGTCTTGGGCGTTATGGCGACTGGCGGACGAAATGATGCAGCTCTACAGCACGCCGAGCAGGGCGTTGTCCTCCCACTGGTCGACGACTACGAGGTAGCCGGCGAGGACCTTGGAGTGCGGGGCCCAGCCGCCCTGTTCGAGTGATCTGGTCCCGCCGGTCCAGGCCAGCTGAGACGCGCTGGTCGAGAGCCGAGCGCACACGGCGCATTCGCGGCTCCGGGACCAGATCGTCTGAGATTCTCGGGCCATCTCCATCTCAATCAATCTGGTCGCTGCAGGTCACAGCACTGGCCTCGGACTAGATCGACGGATGACCTGTGACGGCGAAGTTGGACCAGCTGTCATCGAAGTTGGACCGACGGCAGTTCGCGACAGCGAAGATGGACTCCCCAGGTCAGAGGCGAGTCTGTCGGCGCGGAGCGAACCCAGGCCATCCGTCCGCCCCGAGCATCAGTAGGAGGGTTTCGCCAGGACGCCCAAGCCGGAAACTGTGTGGCCCAGGGGCACTGGGCGCGTTAGCCTCGGCGCTATGAACGTCACCGGCCGAAGCATCACCGCGACCGCGCGAGCGACCAGCTCGCCGGTTGCCGCCGCCTGACGTACTTCCACATCCCACCGGCGACCGGAAAAGGTCTGCCGATGGTTCTATGGCGTTCCCGCCCCGGTTCCGATGATCGTGCGGACCGTTTTCCGGTGCCTCCACGCTGCGCCAGCGAAGGAGCCACCCATGAACACCGACCAGATCGTCCGCACGTTCGTCGAGTACTTCCAGGAGCGCGGCCACCGCCGGATCGCCGGCTCGACCCTGCTGCCGCCTCCCGGCGACCCGGTGCTGTTCACCACCTCGGGCATGCACCCGCTCACCCCGTACCTGGAGGGGCGCCCGCACCCCCTCGGTAAGCGGCTGGTCAATGTGCAGCGCTGTCTGCGCACCACGGACCTCGAAGAGGTCGGCGATCAAACCCATTTGACTGTCTTCGAGATGCTCGGCACGTGGTCGCTCGGCGACTACGAGGGACCGCAGAGCCTCGACTGGGGCTACGGGCTGCTCACCGAGGGGCTCGGAATCAATCCGGGGCTGCTCCATGTCACGGTCTTCGGCGGCGACCACCAGACCGGCCCGGACACCTCTTCCCTGGAGCTGTGGCAGGAGCGCGGGGTGCCGGTGGAACTCACTGTCGAGGACAACTGGTGGTCCAACGGACCGACCGGCCCGTGCGGCCCAGACTCGGAGATCTTCCTCTGGACCGGCGACACCCCGCCGGAGTCGACGCCGACCGGTGACAACCGCTGGGTGGAGGTGTGGAACCACGTGATGATGCGCCATCGACGGCTCTTCGACGGTTCACTCGTGCCGCTCCCGCAGCGCAACGTCGACACCGGACTCGGCCTGGAACGGCTGGCCTCGCTGCTGCAGGGCCGGCGGTCGGTGTTCGAGTGCGACGTCTTCGACCCCTGGCGCCGGATCGTGCCAGCTTTGTGGCAGCTGGACGAATCTTCGCTGCGGCTAGTCTGCGACCACCTGCGCTCGGCCATCGTGGTTATCGGCGACGGGGTGAGCCCGGCCAACACCGGCCGCGGCTACGTGCTGCGCCGCCTGGTACGTCGGGTGCTCACCGTGCTGCTGCGGGACGACCCGTGGTGCGGTCTTGGAGACCTGCCGGACGAGCTGATCCAGCACACCCTGGACCGCTTCCGCCAGAAGGGAGATTCGGACGTCGTGCGCCAGGTGCTGTTCGAGGAGGAGCGCCGTTTCAGTCGGCTCCTGGAGCGCGGTCGGCAGGTAATGACCCGACCCCGATTCCGAGGACCGTTGAGCGAGGAGGACTTCCACTACCTCCACGACACCCACGGGCTGCCGCGCGACCTCGTCCTGAACCTGCGACAGCAGTGACGGCGGTTCACAGCGCACCGACCAGCCGGTCAACGACATGGTCCCCGCCTGCACCACTCAGCCACCCGTCCAAAAACCCGCCCCGCTCATGCCCTTCCCGAAGAACACCCCGACGACATGGCTCAGCAGCACCACCAACACAGTCGCCACTGCTGGGCACCAGGGCGGCTGCAACCCGCACGTCACCACAGAGGGCTTCGACATCGGCGTCTGCATCGACGACCACGGCACCGCCAACACCGCCTACCCCGACATCTACGTCAACTCCACCCAAACCCTGGGACTTCGCGAGTCGTGCAAGATCGACATCGAGACCTGGGACGACCACAACAACAAGCTCGGCGACACCTCGGTCGACTGCTCGACAGGCAACCACAAGGCCGCCCCGATCACCGTCGCCTCCACCACCCGCGTCCACTCCTTCGCCCGCCTGTGGTTCGACGGCAGCTCCTACCCGACGGCTGACAGCCCCACCATGACGCTGAACGGAATGCGGGAGCTCACCTACAACTACGGCTACCCGCTGGCCTACCCGCCTGCGCCCAGCCCGGAAGCCGTCTTGACCATGGCCACACACAACTTCAGCGCCTACTTCCCCTTCGGCGGATGCGGCACCGTCATCCACGTCGGCCAGGTCTGCCACCTGACCGGCACCGGCCCCGCCGGCTCCTAAAAACCCGGAAGCGACAACCCCATCCAGATCGTGGCGATCGGAACGACCAGCTTCACCTTCCTGTCCCTGCCCGGCCACACCGAAGGCCCCGGCCGGATCATCACCTTCTCCTTCCAGCAAGACCCCACCACCCAGCGCCTCTACCTCGACGTCAACGCACAGGGGCCATGGAGCTGGTCCTCCGAGATCACCCGCGACGCCGGCACCGCACGCGGCTTCTGGCAGGACTACGCCTCCAACCTCCAAGCCGCAATCGCCAACGGACAAGCCTGACCACCAGCCCAACAATCGCAACCACGCAACGGCGGCCGCCCCCTGACCAGCGGGCGGCCGCCCCCTTCCCCTGCACTGAGCGACGGTTCCTCGCACGCTCCCTGCCCAACAACCCCTCAAGATCACCCAGCATCAGCATGTCCGGCTCGACCCTGCTGCCGCGCGGTTACTTTGCGCCTAGGAACAGAGCTGGGATTCCCAGGCCTATTCGTGCGATCACCTGCCGACGGCACCGTCACTGGACGAGGTCCTGACTGTGCTGGATGATCCCCGGCACACGTTCTGGGGCTGAGCCCGCCGCTGGTCAGAACGGGTGTGGCTCGGCGGGTGCCGGGCTCGGCGATGACGGCGCCGAGGCGGAATCCGATACCGGCCTGGCCGTCGACGCGGGCCCGCTCTGGGAGGGCATGCCTTGGCGGTAGGTCTTGGTGACCTTGGCGGTCGCGTAGGCGAGGGAGACCGCGACGTCCTCGGCGTCGATCTCCATCGTGGTGCGGCGCTGGCCTTCCTTGTCGTCGAAGGTGCGCTGCCGCAGCCTTCCGGTGACGATGATCCGCGTGCCCCGGGTAAGCGACTGCGCGGCGTTCTCGCCGGCTTGTCGCCAGAGCGAGCAGCGCAGGAACAACGGTTCCCCGTCCACGAACTCATTGCGCTCGCGGTCGAACACCCTGGGGGTGGACGCGACCGTGAAGGAGGCCACGGGCAGACCAGCGGCGGTGTGCCGCAGTTCGGGATCGGCGGTCAGGTTCCCGACCACCGTCACCAGCGTCTCGCCTGCCATGCCGCCTCCCCCTTGCCTGTTACTGGATCTCTCCCACCGTACCGGCCCCGGCGGGCCCGCTGACACGATGACTGGTATGACGAACGAGGAGAACACGCTGGAGACAGTGGCTGCGGCACTGCACGCTGCGCAAGAGGCAGTTCACACGGCCCGCCGGGGCCTGACCGCGGCGATCGTCAACGCGTACCGAGCCGGGGAACCAGTCGCTCGTATCGCCGAGCGCACCGGCACGAGCGTCATCGAGATTCGGCTGGCCGCTACCCAGACCTCACGCCGCGATTGATCTCGGCCAGCAGAGCTGCGGGATCCGGGGTGCGGCGCACGGGCTGTCGTGGCTCCTGAGACCGTCAGCAGCCCTACCAGTCAAATTTCGCGGGCAGGCACCTACCGGTGGTCAAACTTCAGTGGCAATTGTCCCGTCTCGAATGATCTGGTTCGGAGTCGGGGCTGTGACCTGCGAGGACCAGACCACTTGAGACGATGAGCTCCTTCGAATCTCATGTGATCTGGTCCGTCGCGCGCGGATGGTGTCCGTCGTCTCAATCGATGTGGTCCACCAGCGGCGTTTCGAAAGCGACACCAAGGCTGCATGTTGAGGCAGGACTGTCTATCCGTCCGCAAGGCGTGCCACCAGGTCCATGGCCTCCTGGGTGAGTCTGATGTGCACGCCGATGCTGTCCTGCGTGGCGACCTGGGTAAAGCTGCCCTCGTGCCACCAGAACACTGAGGGGCTCAGCGCGCCCGGTGACTCCTCGAAGCCCACGGCGGCGAACCGGGCCATGGTGTGCAGCGAGGGGGCCACGGCCTTGTCGCGGATGACGTGGAAGGCGAGTTGGTGCCGGTGTGGCAGTGCGACCAGGATTCCGTCCGGCGCTGATGCGTCCTTGGTGTAGCGGCGTAAGACCTCGTCGAGGACCAGGGCAAGGCTCGCGATGAAGTATGAGCCGCCCATCAGCACGTCGAAGTGAGTGCCGTCCTTGTCCTTGACCACCTTGTGCTTGTCAACACGGACGGCCCGGAGGTTCTGGAATGCACGATCCCGAAGGGCCGTCATTTCACCCAGATCGGCGAGGGAGTCCGCAGTCAGCATGTCGACGGTCTCCGGGAGGTCGAGCGCCAGTACCTCCAGGAGCCCCGGGACCGACTGGGGAGCGTACCCGAAGGCCTTCAGGCTCGCGGGATCGCTGGGAATGAAGCGGGGGTAGAGCTGGACCAGGAGTCGTTCGTGCGGCAGGGTCTTGAGAGCCTGCGGTCCATTCATCGAACGTATGACCCGGTCGACATGTTCGTCTACC
Organism: Streptomyces sp. NPDC001156; assembly: GCF_053598275.1. Classification (NCBI taxonomy): domain Bacteria; kingdom Bacillati; phylum Actinomycetota; class Actinomycetes; order Kitasatosporales; family Streptomycetaceae; genus Streptomyces; species Streptomyces sp. NPDC001156. The sequence continues at coordinate 7,752 of NZ_JBSFJX010000213.1, forward strand.
AGCGTCCGCCAGCACCGAGGGCCGCGGCTGTCGTTGTGGCACACAGCCGCGAGATTGGAGAGGCCGAAGCGCCAACCCGCGTCCGTGGTCACACGTCCCGGTTCGACCGTCACCTCGATGCCGCGCTCCGCGAAAGCCTCGCGGACAAAGGTACGCAACCGGGCAGCCTCCGCCTCGGACAGGAATGCGAATTCTCCGTCGCGCGGTAGGTCCACCCCATCACGACGCTCTCCGCGCCGAAATATCCCCACCAAGTCCCCAATCGCTCGAAGATTTGGATCATAGCCGCGACCGGGCCAGGCGCCATGATCCATTACCGGGAAAGACTCAGTGTCTCGATGCTCTCGTCAATGCGCCTGGCCCTCGACCGGCGGGGTTGTCGGCGAAGTTGTCAGTTTCCGTGGGTACGGGCGCTACGTGAATCTCGGCTGGTTCAGGGCGGCGCAGACGGCACAGCTTCCGTTGGTCCGTTGGTTGGCTTACCGATCGGAGCGAATCTCTTGCCTAAGGCACACGTTGAAAGTCCGGAGAGCTTCCACAACATCTGCTTGGTCCGTCACGTTCTCGGTGCCCTCTGCTCGCCATACCAGCCGGGCGAACTCATCGGCGGATTCACGCGTCTCGGCGCGACACAACAGATGCACGACTGACCTGCCGGTCTGTAGCTTGCCCTGCCAGGCCACACGGTCTGCCCTCGTCAAGTGGCGCTGATCACTGCCGTCGAGCTGGGACTCATAGAGATGCAGGCCGGCGGTGATGAAGTCCGCTGCGCTCTTCAGCTTCTGCTCCCGCAGCCAACGCCGGTCTTCATTGCGGCCGGTAACCCACGCGCCAAGTAACACGCCAGCCAACCCGATGAGCGCCCCCACAAGGCCCGCCAAGAGGTTCCCCACGCACACCACCACTCTCAAGACGCCAACGGTCCCGATCTCCATACCGCATCCTGCACACCGCTCACACTCACATTCGCAGAAGAGGACGTCGGCGACGTCTGGCACTCGCTGCCGACTCCGGTGAGAAATGCCAGTTCAGATGACACATGAACTACCGCAAACAGGATAAGTCGGAGGATGATCTGCGCTGTCGGCCGAGAACCTGGCAGCGATGCCAGGCACCACAGTGAGACTCAACAAGGTCCGCTGAGAACGGACACCCGGGACCCGACCATCTGAGATCACGAGCGAACCGGACCAGGTCATCTGAGATTTGGGCCAGGTCGACTGAGACGGAACAGCAATAGATCAAGCATCGCTATCACAGGTCAACGTAAACCGCTGTCCTGTGTCATCGAACCTTGATCGTGTGCCATCGAAGTTGGACCACTCGGTCGCTACTGCCCAGTCCATCTCCCCGGCCTGGGTACCGGTGTGGTCCAACCCGAGAGACGAGGCGACGAGGACAGATGCGAGCATCCTGGGATGCGAGAGATCGACCAGTTGGTCAATGTGGACGATCCGGCGTGGCCGGAGCTGCAGGGGATGCTCGGAGCGAGTCCCGTTCCTGTTCAGGTGTTGCCCGCCGACGTGGACGAAGGGCGTCGATCCCTTCTTCAGATGCAGGTCACCGCGCGCTCAGTGCTGGGTGGTCTGACATTGAACACCGGCGGATTGGTCGTGGACAACGGGTGGGTGCGAGTGTTCGGCGGGGGTTCGGCTGCGGACAGGGGTCTCCCGAGTCTGGCGCAGGTCAACCGCTTCCCCACGGACTTCGACCCGGTCTGGGTTCCCGCAGCAGGTCTCGTCGTCGGCCACGACGTCGTCGGTGGGGTCTTCGCGCTGAATGGCGGCGACCCTGCGGCTGTAGGCAGACCTGGGGCACCCGGACAGATGACGTACTTCGCTCCCGACACTCTGGAGTGGGAGGCGATGGAAATGGGCCACTCCGGGTGGGTCTCCTGGCTTCTCTCGGGCCAGTTGGAGACGTTCTACGACCGACTTCGATGGCCCGGCTGGCGTGAGGAAGCCGCAGCCCTGGCCTTCTCGCAGGGCATTTCCGTGTACCCGTTCCTGTGGTCCAAGGAAGCCCATGCCGATCTCGCGGCGACAAGTCGGCGGCCTGTACCGATGCGCGAGGTCATCGGGGTCGCTGCGGATTTCGCGCGGCAGATGGGGCCGTCTGACCCTGGGTTCCTCGGCGACGTGTGACCTCTCCTGACAGCAGCCGACCACCATGACAGCCTTGAGCAGCGCCATGGACTGTGCAAGGAGCCCTCTGACCAGCGCGATCAATCTTTGACGACACAAACTCGCGTCCGTCAAGGTCGATGGCACGCGCTTAACATCCGATGGCACAGCACAACCGCCCACCGTGGTCGTGCCCTGGCAGCGTTCAAGAACCGATCGGTTCTTGGACAACGACGCCTGGACATCGACACGCCGGGCCGGAGCCGACTCCCAATGTCCAACAAGGGTGTTCAACAACTCTGGGCGTCCAACAACCCGCTGGAGCCCCTTTCTGTACGGTGTCGTCCATGACGACTCCCGCTGAGTGGGCGAACACAGACGGTCCGCTGGGAGCCTTCCCCACCAACTCCTCCGGGGCCCGGGTCGGGTACGGGCGCGTGTCCACGAAGGGTCAGCTCCTCGATCGGCAGATCGCGGCGTTGACAGCGGCAGGCTGCGTACGGGTCTTCACCGACAAGAAGTCGGGCAAGAACGCAGAACGCGAGGAACTGTGGAAGTGCCTCGACTACCTCCGGCCTGGCGACACCCTCGTGGTGCCCTCGCTCGATCGCCTCGGACGCTCGATCCAGGACCTGATCGCCATCGTCTCCGGCCTCCGCAAGCGCGGCATCGGCTTCCAGTCGCTGCACGAGGCGCTCGACACCACCACCCCGGGCGGCCGCCTCGTGTTCCACGTGTTCGCCGCGCTCGCCGTTATCTCAAGCTCGCCGATCAAGCACGGCTGTGAACCGCTCCGGGTTCGGTAGAGATCTCAGATGTTTGTTGTGACCTGGGGTTTCGTGGTTGCGAGGTAGTGGTTGTTCTCGTATTCGACGGGCGGGACGTGGCCTATCTCACCGTGGAGTCGGCGGTGGTTGTACCAGTCGACGTACTCGGCTGTGGCGAGCTCGACATCGGACAGCGTCTTCCATGGCCGTCGGAGCTTGATGAGTTCGGTCTTGAACAGGCCGATCGTGCTCTCCATCAGGGCATTGTCGTAGGCGTCGCCGACCGATCCGATCGATGCGGCGATGCCGGCAGCGTCCAGATGCTCGGCTAGCGGGAAGCTCGTGTACTGCGACCCGGCATCGGAATGATGGATCAACTTACCTGACTGAACTGGGTGTCGATCTCGGTCGCGTTGCCAGATTGCCATCTCCAGGGCGTCCAGCACGAAGACCGTTTCCTTCACGGTGGCTGCGGACCAGCCGACGATTCAGCGGGAGAAGGTGTCCACGACGAAGGCGACGTAGACGACACCGGCCCAGGTTTTCACGTGGGTGAAGTCCGCGACCCAGCAGCGGTTCGGGGCGCTGGCGACGAAGTCGCGGTCCAGTAGGTCAGGGGCTCGTTCGACCTGCCCGCCGGGCAGCGTGGTGATCACGCGTTTGCCACGGACCGCTCCGGCGATGCCGAGCTCGCGCATCAGGCGTTCGACGGTGCAGCGGGCCACCTTGTGGTTCTGCCGGTTCAGCTCACGCCAGATCTTCCTCGCCCCGTAGACACGGTAGTTGGCCTCGAAGACCTCGCTGATCTGCTCCTTCAACTCGGCGTCTCGCACGGTCCTGGCCGACGGCGCGATCCGGCGTTTGTGGTGGGCGTAGTAGGTGGAGGGGGCGATCTTGCAGTCGTGCTCGGTCAGCACGCGGCAGATCGGCTCGACACCGCCGAAGCGGTCGGTGCTCGTCGATGAAGGCTACGAGCGCGTGTGTGGCCGGTCGAGCTCGGCCGCGAAGAAAGACGCCGCAGCCTTGAGGATCTCGTTCGCCCGCTTCAGCTCGGCGATCTCCTTCTTCATCGCCTTGATCTGCGCGGACTCCTCCGTCGTCGTGCCCGCTCGGGCACCGGCGTCGATCTGGTCCTGCCGCACCCACTTCCTGAGCGTCTCGGTCGTGCCGATGCCCAGCTTCTGGGCGACCGCTTTCATCGCGGCCCACTCGGTGTCGTACTCCGGCCGCACCTCGGCGACCATTCGCACCGCACGACGGCGCAGCTCAAGCGGGTACTGGGAAGGACGTGCCATGACTCGATCCTCTCAAATGATCGAGTCCCTACCGAACCCGGAGCGGTTCAGGGAGCGCAACACGGGGACGCTGGCCCCAGCGCCGGTCAGGCCGGCGAGGGCGGCTCCGGCCAGCGGGCTGCCGCTGAAGACCCGGCCTCCGCCCGTCGGGTCATCGCCGGGGCCCATGTCAGACGCCACCAGGTAGGGGCCGTGCGGCGGCTCGCGGCCGGGGCTCTTGCGGGTGCAGGCGGCGGGGATGGCCGTGCGTTCGGAAGAGCCAACGTGGCAACGTCGTTCATGGGTACCCGTATGGCACACCACGGGTGCGCTGGAACCGCCTGACTCGTACGGTCGCTATTGGAGCGCCCGCTTCTGACAGAACGAGCGGGCCGGTGGCCCTGTGCCCACTTCGCACGTTGCACGGGGCCACCCCCATGCGCATGCGCTCGGCTTGCAGCCTGATGTGGGTGTCCAGGGACTCGGATGTGAGGGCGGACACGTCCAGCCGCTGACGAGTACGACGGGTTGTGGGAGAAGCTGCGGAAGGCGACGGAGAAGGTGCAGGGGCACGAGCACTGGGAGCAGTGCAGGGAGCAGGGTGTTGACGGCCCGGACATCGTTGACGCGCGTCAGGCTCGCAAGCATGCCGTCCTTGGGGTCCTCGCCGGGGGCGAGGAAGATGGGGATGATGAGCCGGGCGGTCTTCACGGTGCCGTCGGGGTTGGGCCGCAGGGCGCGTCCGATGTTCTGCACGACGTCGACCTGGGAGCTGCGGGAGCCGACGATGCATACTGCCTCCACCCCGCGCAGCCCGGTGATGTCGACCCCGACTCCGAGCGCTCGCACGGACGCGAGGAACGCCCGGTGCACCCGCCGGTTGCTGGCGTTGATGCCGTTGGCGAACTGGTGGATGACCTTGCGCCGGTGGGCGATGGGATGGTCGCCGCACAGCCAGTCGGCCCACACCCGGTCGGGAGGTACGTGGCGGCCGTCCTCCAGCTCGTACAGCTCGGCGTCGATGGAGGAGGCGGGCAGCTCCTCCGCGTGGGCGAGGGCGCCCGCGGATGCCTCGGCGGTGTACAGCTCGGCGGCCGTCGCCGGCATCTTCTCCGCGAACGCCTGAGCCTCCTCCACCCGCTGGTGGAACGTCATGACCGTTTGAATCCTCCCCCAGCTGAAGCAGGGGGATTCCTGGCTCACGTTGGCTGCGGGTCAGCGACCAGCAGCTCTTACACGATCAACACCAGCCGG
>NZ_JBSFJX010000214.1:0-13052 GCF_053598275.1 Streptomyces sp. NPDC001156
GGTGTACAGAAAGTGCGCCGGCGACAGCTCAATTCCCACGACGAACAGAGCGAGCGCGAAGGGCACACACTGCGCGAGGGTGCAAAGGAACCCGCTGTGATCGCCCGCTCGCAGCTCAGGGTGCGGACGGAGAAACCAACGCATGGGTACAGCCTGCCTCGCTGGTCTTCGGCGTGCACCGAGGCTGCTCGCCGCGCTGCGGCCGCCCTCGGCCCGAACGAGCCCGATTCCGCCCCCCGGTGCGCACTCTGCGTGAAGTGGCCGTTTGGCGGGGATCCCCACAGCGACGCCTTCTTCGCCCGCAATCGGCATGCCGCCCTCTGCGCGATCGCTGTCGGGTCGGCTGTGTTGCACGGGCCGGCCCAACGTGAAGCAGCCGAGCCCCATCTCTCCGTGCGGGCGAACATGTCCGCCGCCTCCACCGCCTCGAAGGAGCACGTCCAACGGGCCTGCCGTGCGGTGCGGGTGCAGCCGATCCCGGGGCACCGCTGCGGCTGGGGCTCTGCTTCGAGGTGTCGGGGCGGGCGCAGCCGGGCCATGCCGTGGGGCCCGCGATCGACGCCCTGGGACTGCTGCGGGGGATGCCGGATCTTGGCCGCTCGTTGCGGGAAGCGGAGCTTGCTGCCCTGGCGGGTACGAACCGTGACACAATGGTGACAGGGTGGATGCGGTGTGGTGTCTGCCGCCTCTCGTTGGCAACGAGAGGTCTTGGGGATTCGGTCCGCCCTGTCGGGTGCGGGACCGTGCGGTGTCGGAGAAGGGCGGCTGGATGCGGCAGGCGAGTGTGCTCGATGTCGGGTGCCACAGCGCTCTCCTCACTGTGGTGCGGTGGCGACTGGGTGCGGAACTGGAGCCTGTCTTCTCGTACAAGGTGCGACTGCGACTGCACGAAGCGCTGGACCGGCAAGGGCGCCTGGGCAGGGCCGGGGTTAAGAGTGTGCAGCGGGCCGTGGCCGAAGCGATCGGTGCGGACCCGCACCTGCCTCCGCGAGAGGTCTTCGCATTCGCCACCTCCGTGATCCGGGACGCCCCCAATCGCGATGAGGTCATCGCACGGGTGGCCCTCTCGACCGGCACATGGCTGCGGGTGCTGCCCGGCGAGGAGGAAGCACGACTGGCCTATGTGGCCGCACGCCAGTGGGCGGGCTGCGCGGCAGGGCCCCTGTTGATGTTGGACATCGGCGGTGGCACCGTGGAGATCGCCGCGGGGACGGGTGATCAGCCCCGCGTGGTGCGTTCACTGCCGCTGGGCGCACGAACGATCACCCGCAATTGGCTCCCCGGCGGCACTCTCACGTCCACGCGGAACCTGGCAGAGGTCCGGCACCATCTGCGCCGCTCCTTCAGCCAGGCGCCCGACGTGCCGCAGGCTCAGCGGGGTGAACGTGTTCTCGGCTGCTCCAAAACCTTCGAGCAGCTTGCCCGGCTCACCAACGCCCAGCGGAACAAGCCACGGCGAAGGCCACGACGGCTGACGCTGCCTGAGCTACGCGCGGTGATTCCTTTGCTGGCCGGCGTCGACCCGGACCGCCGTGCCACCCTGCCGGGCATCTCACGGCACCGCGCCGAGCAGTCCCTGGCGGGAGCACTGGTCGCCGAGAGCCTCCTGGAAGCGTGTGGTGTGGACAGTGTTGAGATCTGCCCCTGGTCCACCCGGGAGGGCCTACTTCTTGAACATCTGGGCGTCACCCGCAGCCCAGCCCATCACCGACATGCCAGCTGATCCCAGCAGACAAGGACCCCGGCGCCGTCACAGACCGCCTACTGCCCGTCTTCGACACCAAGCCCCCTACGTCGGCCACCGCCCCTGGGACCCCGGGCCCGAAGCCGAAGCGACCGCCCAGGCCGACGCCAACCAGCCCGGGTCCGCACCCAAACCCACGCCGGAACCCCAGGCCTCAGCGAGCCCATGGTCACCCCGCCGCGGCCCCGCCGACGCGCAACACTGCTGGTGCGGTCGATGCCGGTCTTGGTCTGTGGCCAGGCCACGGGCTGCGAACGGCGCCACGCCCCGTGGTCGCGGTCGCCTTGCCAGCCACAGGACTGGTTGGGGCAGATGGCCCATTTCCAGCCCGCGATGGTGGGCCGGTCGGGGGCTTTGTGGTGCCGCAGCGGGGTCAGGCAATGTGGGCACAGTCTGGAGGTGTTCCGTGCCGGAACGCTCACCCGGCAATACCGGCCTCGGCTGCGAGGTGCATGGCGGCGGAGGCCGACGGCATGACCGTGGTACGGGGACCCTGTGCCTCGACCTGTCCGCTTGTGAGGGCGAAGATCCGTAAGGGGCAATGGGCGGTACGGGGTGATACAGGGCGATGCGTGGCGGTGCAAAGTAGCACAGGGAGCGCAGTGCGAGGAGCGCGTTGATGGGGAGGGTGGCCCATGCGGCAGACTGGGTGTCGCTCACGCCGTCCCCGACCGAACGAGAGGGTCTCGCACCTGTGACCGACGAGTCCGCGGCCCCGGAATCCGCCGACGAGGACGCCTTCGGTATCGACGCGTTCACCCTGGACGACCGGCTGCGGCTGTTCCATTTCGCCGCCGCCGAGAAACGCCACGAATATCTTTGGCTGTTGCGTGCTTTCGACCGGGGGCGGGCCAACTACCAGGTGCTGCTGCACGCCTCGGACGCGGCGGGGCTCCTGAAGCGTCTCGCCACCGACCACCCCGGCGCGGCGGCCGTCGGGGACGTGCAGCCGCTGCTCGACGCGCTCGCCGAGTGGCAGGTACTCGACCGGTCGTACGACGGGACGCGCGCCGCGAATCTCGCCGAGTACCGCAACCGGCACTACGTCTACCAGTTCACCCAGGCGGGCTACCGTGCGTACCGGGCCGTGGAAGACGTACTCGGCGCGCGACTGGAGGACGCCCAGCTCTCCCGGCTCGTCTTCCCCGACATCCTCGCCGACCTTCACGCGCTGGCCGACGCCAACGCCGCCGGCGACGCCGAGGAGGTGTACCGCAAGCTCGGCCGCCTGGACTCCGTGCTGGGCGAGATGGCGCAGCGCGCCGCCCGGTTCTACCTGATGCTCGGCGACCTGGCACGGACCAACGACACCCGTCCCGAGGTGTTTCTCGCCCACAAGGACGCCCTGCTCGTGCACATGCGGGAGTTCACCGCCGAACTCGGCCGCTACGCCCCACTGCTCGCCGAGGCCGTCGAGAAGACCGCCGTGACCGGCGTCGACCGGATGATCGAGCACGCCGCCGAGGCCGACGAGCGGCTCTTCCGCAGTCCCGCCGAACGCCTCGAGGACTGGCGGCAGCGGTGGCAGGGCATCGTCCATTGGTTCGCGGAGCGCGAGCACAGCGAGGCTGAGCGGCTGCAGGACGGCACCGTCACCGCCATCCGCTCCGTCCTCGCCCTGCTGCGCCGGGTCACCGAGGCCCGACGCGGCGGGGTGAGCCGGGAGAGTCAGCTGCGGCATCTCGCCCAGTGGTTCACCTCCTGCGAGAGCGACGAGGACGCGCACGCCCTCTTCCAAGCCGCCTTCGGGCTCGGCGCGCCCCGCCATATCGCCGTCCCGTACGCCGACCCCGAGCTGATCTTGGGGCGTACGTCCTGGTGGGAGGCCGAACCGGTCGAGCTGGCGCGCACCCTGGTCCAGTCCGGCCGCAGCCCCGGCCTGCACGGTCCCGGCCGCATCGAACGCAACGAAGCCCAGCGGGAACGGCTGCGCGCCGAGCAGCTGAAGCAGCAGGCCGAGCGCCGCACCGCCGCCGCCTCGCTCGCTGCGGACGGAGCGCACGGCAGGGTGCTGGACGAGGCCGAGACGCGAGTCCTGCTGGCGCTGATGGACGTGGCGCTCGCCGCTCGCGTCCCGGCCAGCCGCAGCGTCTGCGCCGCCTCCGGCTCCGCCCACGGCGTACGCCTGACCCTCACCCCTGTTGAGGGCTCCACCACCGTGCACACCGTCCGCGGCAACCTGCATTTGAACGGGCTGCGACTGGAGGTCACGGCATGAGTGCAGCACGAAGCACCTCCGCCCCGGGCGGCGGTGGGCGACGGGCAGGGGAGCGTGTCGCCGAGCACGTGTCACCTCTCGAACTCGCCGACTACCAGAAGGCCGTACGGCTGGTCCTGCGGTATCCGCTGATCACATCCTCGTACCCGGACCGGGTGGCCCTGCCGACCGTGCGCCGCTGGGCCGAGCAGCTGCGCACCGACCTCATGGAGGTCCTCGGCTACCGGCTCGTCACCACGGCCGACACCGCCCGGCTGCTGCGCGTGCAGGACCACCTGGACGCGACGCGGCCCGCCGTCACCCGCGCCGGCCGCCCCTTCGACCGGCGCCGCTACGCCTACCTCGTCCTCACCCTCGCCGCCCTTGGCCGCCACGGTGCGCAGGTCGCCCTCGGCGAACTCGCCGACGCGGTCGCCGCCGACGCCGCGCGCATCGACGGCCTCGGCCTGGACACCACCCGCAAGGCCGACCGGGACGCCTTCGTCGACGCCGTCACCTGGCTCACCGAGCGCGGTGCCCTCGCCCTCACCGACGGCTCCGCGACTGCCTGGGCCGGCGACCCCGAGCGTGCGGAGGCTCTGTACGACATCGACCGCGAGATTCTCACCGCCGTCCACCAGCCCACCCGAGTCCTGCAACACCTCACCTCGGTGACAGGGCTCCTCGATTCCGGCAGCGCGCTGGGCCTGGCCACGGGCCGCCACGCGCAGCGCCGCGATCAGGCCCGCCGTGCTCGGCGTCTCGTCCTGGAGAACCCGGTCGCGTACTACGCCGACGCCGAGGCCGAGTTGCTCGGCCAGCTGCGTGCCCCTTCACTCGCCGAGGATCTCCAGCGTCTGACCGGCCTTGCCGTGGAGCGCCGTGCCGAGGGCGTCGCGCTCGTCGACACCTCCGGCAGGCTGTCCGACATCCGTTTCCCCGGTGGCGGCACGGTCGCCCAGGCCGCGCTGCTCCTTGGCGCCCGCATCAGCGAGGCCGCCCGGCGCACGGGGCGGCACGCCCCCGACCTGCTGCCCGCTTTGACGGCCGCCGAACGCCTCGCCGCCCGGGCCCGCCGCATCGACGCGGCCCTCCCGGCGCGCGGACTGCTCGCGGAGCTCTCCGCACCCGAGGAGGAGACGCTGTACGAGGCCGCCAACGAGGAGGGCGACGAGCCGGAGGAGACCCGCTACCCCTTCGTCACCGACTCCTGGCTGCGTGGCAGGCTCAAGGAGATCATCGGCGAGTACGGCAAGGGCTTTGCCGCCGACCTGCGCGAAGACCCGGACCGGCTGCTCGCCCAGGTCCTTAACCTGCTGGCAGCCCTGTCGCTGGTCGCCCGCGTGGACGGCGGAGTCCTCGTGCTTCCGCTCCTCGCCCGCTACCGCGGGGTCAGCGCCCGCGTGAAGTCCCGTGTGCCCGCCCCGCGGCCCGCCGCCCAGACCGCCCTGTTCGCCGACGACACCGTGAAGGACCCGACGCCGTGAGCACCCCGGCTCCCGCCCCGGCCAGCACCCCCGCTCCCACCCCGGCCACCCGATACGTCCCCACTCGCGCCGGGATCGTCAACCTCTGGGACTACCGGGACGAGGAGTTCTCCTTCGCCGGCGGCTGGCTGGTGCTGCGTGGGCCCAACGGCTCCGGGAAGACCAAGGCCCTCGAAGTGCTCTTCCCGCTCGTCCTCGACGGCCGTATCGATCCCAAGCGGCTCAACCCGTTCGCGGCTGAGGACCGCACGATGAAGTCCAACCTGCTTTTCCGCGGGCAGGACAGCGCACTCGGCTACGTCTGGATCGAGTTCACCCACCGCACCAGTGGCGAGGCCGTCACCTGCGGCATCGGCCTGCACGCCCAGCGCCACCGCGACACCCCCGCCCGCTGGCACTTCGTCACCGACGGCCGCGTCGGTGAGGACTTCTCCCTCCTCACCGACGACGACCGGCCGATGACGAAGAAGCAGCTCGCCGCCGAGCTCGGCCAGGAGCTGATCGCCTCCCCGACCGACTACCGCGCCGCCGTCGACCAGCGGCTGTTCGGCCTCGGCCGGGAGCGGTACGAGCAACTGCTCACGCTCATCCTCACGCTGCGCCGCCCGCAGCTCGCCAAGAACCTCGACCCGGCCAAGCTCTCCGACACCCTCACCGAGGGCCTGCGCCCGCTGGACGACGACCTCATCGCCGAAGCCGCCCGCTCCTTCGACGACATGGAGTCCGTGCAGCGCACCCTGGAGGGACTGACCGCCGCCGACGACGCCACCCGGGCCTTCCTCGCCGGCTACTCCACCTACCTGCGGGTCCACGCCCGCGTAGCCGCCGACCGACTCACCGCCCGCCGCACCGAGACCGCTGCCCGCACTGCCGCCCTGGACAACGCCGTAGCGGAGCTGGCGGCGGCCCGCGAGCAGCAGGCCGCCGCCGAGACCCACACCGAGACCGCCGACGCCGCGCTCACCGCCCTGCGCGCCCGCCTCGACCAGCTGCGCTCCTCCGCCGCGTACCAGGCCGTCGAGCAGCTCGCCGACCTGGAACGTCTGGTGCGTACCTGCGAACACACCGCCCAGCAGGCCACCGCCGAACGCGAACGCCGCACCGTCGCCACCGGCCGCGCCCGCGCCGAAGCCGAACGCGCGGCCCAGCTTGCCGCCGAGCTCGAGGGCGCCGCCTCCCGTGGCGCCGCCGCCGTCGCCGACCACGCCCACACCGCGGGCATTGCCTGGACCCCGGCCGACGCCGAGCCCGCCCGGCTCGCCGAGCGATCCGCCGCGCTCGCCACCGCTCGCCACAACGGCGTGCGGGCCCTACGCGCCGCCCAGCAGGACTGCCGCAGCGCCGAGCAGACCCGCGACCTCGCCCGCAGCGCCCTCGACCGCGCCGAGGAAGCGGTCAGTGGCGCCGAAACTGCCGAAACCGACGCCGAGCAGGCGGTCGAGACCGCCCGCGCACAGGCGCGAGAGGCGCTCGCCCAGTGGACGCAGGCCCATGGCCCGCTCCTCCCCGAGGGCGCCACCGACCGCCTCGGTGAAGCCCTCGACCTTACCGGCGAAGACGTCACCGGCGAAGGGGAAGCGGCCACCGTCGCCGACACCTACACCGAGGCCGTCGCCCTCGCCGTGCAGGAACTGCGCGACACCCTGGCCGCCCTGCGCGGCCGGCGCACCGACCTCGAACACCGTCGCGCCGAGACCGAGGCCGAACGCGACCGCATCGCCGCCGAGCACGACGACGCCCCTCCCGCCGCCCGCGGGCGCACCGCCGACCGCACCCGTGGGGGTACTCCCCCGGCTACCGCTGGGAGCACCCCCACCCAGGCCCTCAAGGCACTGGGGAAGGGCGTACCGCTGTGGCAACTCGTCGACTTCGCCGAGCATCTGGCGCAGGAGCAACAGGCCGGTCTGGAAGCAGCCCTGGAGGCCTCCGGCCTCCTCGACGCCCTCGTCACCGCCGAGGACACCCCGGTGCCGGCCGGGCACAGCGACGGCTACCTGCACGCCCGCGCACCCGTCGACGGACCCAGCCTGGCCGACCTGCTGCGCCCGGAGGACGGCACACCGATCCCCGCCGCGCGCGTCACCGCCGTCCTGCGCTCCGTCGCCGTCACCTCCGACCCCGGCTCCGGCACCGCGCAGATCACCCCGGACGGCCGGTACGTCGCGGGCGTCCTCGTCGGCGCCCACACCAAGGAGCACGCCGAGTACGTCGGCGCCACTGCTCGCGAGCGCCGCCGCGCCGCCCGCATCGCGGCCTGCGAGGCGCTGCTCGCCGAACTCGCCGCAGAAATCGATGAGTTGACGCGCTCTAAGGCCCGCACCGAGACGCGGCTGGAGGCCTACGCAGCCGCCCGCGCTGCTCTGCCCCGCACCACCGGCATCACCGCCGCGCTGCGCGAACTCGACAAGGCCGCGGCGCGGCTGCGCGCCACCCGCGAGGTCGCCGACGCCGCCCAGGCCTCGTACGACGAAGCCGTGGCCGCCTGCTCGGTCGCCGAGCGCGCCCTGCGCCGCACCGCCGCCGAGCACGGCATCGCCCCCGATCGTGTCGCCGCCGTCGAGACCGCCACCCACGCCTTCGAGACGGCGGTACGCGAACTCGCCGCCCGCCGCCGCGAACACGCCCGGCAGTCGCAGGTCACCGAAGCCGCCACCGACCGGCTGCGTGCGGCAGCCGAGGACGAGGAAGCCGCCCTGGACGCCGAGCGCGCCGCGCGCCGCCGCCACGCCGAGGAGGCCGCGGGGCTCGACGCCCTCCAGGAGGCCGTCGGCGCGGAGGCGCAGGAGGTGATGCGCCAGGTCCATCAGGCCGAGGACGCCCTCGACGGCGCGGCCCGGGAGGCCGAGACGGCCACCGCCGCCCTGCATTCGGCCATCGCCGCCACCGCCTCCGCCGAGGCCCGGCGTACCGCGGCGGCCGAGGCCGGCTCCGTCGCCGTCGCCGAGGAGAAGGAAACCGCCCGGGGCCTCGCCCCGTACGCGGCTCGTGAACTGCTCGACGTCCTGCGCTGCCCGCCCGGCCTGTCTTGGCCCGCCCAGGAGGCCGACTGGGCGGCTCAGGAGCTGCCCGCCGCGGCAGTAGCGGTCCACGAAGCGATCCAGGCCGCCACCCGCGACCTCGCCCCCACCGAGACCAGCGTCAAGCAGTCCGTCACCCGCCTGACGAAGGCCCTGGACGACCTGCAGGCCCAGCTCGCCGCCGCCGGACAGGACTATCGGCCTGAATGGGACGGCTCCGACGGCGTCATCCTCGTCCGCGTCGCCGACGAGGAAGGCCCGTTGCCCGTCGCCTCCTTCGCCGAGAAGATCGCCGAGCACCGCCGTGACCAGGCCGAGCTGCTCAGCGACTCCGAGCAGCGCATTCTCGAGGACGCCCTGCTCACCCGACTTGCCCAGCAGATCCACGACCGCACGGTCGACGCCCGCGACCTCATCCGGCGCATGAACACCGACATGCGCGAACGCAGGATGTCCTCCGGCACGACGGTCGGCGTGAGCTGGCTGCTCGCCGACGACCTCGACGACGAGCAGCGCGCCGTGTGCGCCCTCCTCGACGCGGACGCCGCCCGGCTCGGCCCCGACGGGCTCGCCCGGATCCGCGTCCACTTCGCCGCGCAGATCAAGAATGCCCGCGCCCGTCACCGCGACCTGCCTTACCGCGAACTGCTGGCCCAGGTGCTGGACTACCGCCGCTGGCGGCAGTTCGCCTTCCAGCTCGTACGCCCCGACAGAAGCGAGGAGCGGCTCACCCGCGCCCGTCACAGCCGCCTCTCCGGCGGCGAGCAGTCCGTCTCGCTGCACCTGCCGCTGTTCGCCGCCGCGCACGCCATGCTCAACTCCGCACACCCGCACTCCCCGCGGCTGCTCGCCCTGGACGAGGCGTTCGCCGGTGTCGACGACACCGGCCGCGGCGAACTGATGTCGCTGGCCGCCCAGTTCGACCTCGACCTGTTCATGACCGGATACGACCTGTGGGCCGCACACGCCTCCGTCCCCGCCGCCGCCCACTACGACCTCGCGCACTCGGCGATCGACCACACCGTCTCCGCGCTGCTGCTCCTCTGGGACGGCGAGAAGCTGCTCGCCGACGACATCGGCGACCTCACCGCGGCCCTCGGCTCACCCGGCACCCGCCGCGTCCCCGGGTCGAAGGAGGCCACCGTTGCCGACTGAGCAGCACAGCTACGACGAACTGCACGGCGAGGGCTGGACCCGGCTGCTGGCCGCCGCCCGCCGCAAGCTGGAACGTACCTCGGGCGCGCTCGACGGCGAGATCGGCCTCTTGGCCCCCAGCGATGCCGAGCGCCGCACCGTCATCGGCGTCACCGGCCGCTACCGTCCCGAGACCGCCAAACGCCTCGCCGTCCCTCTCACCGCCCTCGACGCCTACCTGTACGACCGCTACGGCACCGGCCTGCTCCAGACCCTCGGCCACCTGAACGGCCCACTGCGCGACCGGCCCGCCGAACGCGCCGACGAGGACACCCGCCGAGAACAGGTCCTGGCCTCCGCCCACTCCAGCCGCCTCGCCACCGAGAGCTGGTTCGCCACCTGGCTGGACCGCCTCGCCGCCGACGGCACCCTGACCCGCCTTCTGCGGCGCGGGGACGCACCCCTGATCGACGCGGCGGTGCGAGTCCTGGAAAAACTCCCCGAGGACCTCTCCCGCATCCTTCCGCTTCCGGTCCTCGCCGAATGGGCCACCGGCGACACCAAAGCCCTCGTCCCCGGCACCCCGCTCGAACAGCTCGTCCTGCGCGCCCTCGCCCAGCGCACAGACGACGACGTCCCGCGCGAGAGGGCCGGACGCCGTGCCCTGTGGGAGAGCGCGGGCGCCATCGCCGACGACCTCGCCAGCCAGGTCCTCGTCCTGGGTATCCGCCCCGAGGGCGACACGGTGGTCTGCGACTGGCTGCGCGATGCCGCCGACTTCGGCATCCCGTTCCGGCTCACCCTCCACCAGCTCGCATCCGGCCCCGTCGCCCCCGCCGCCGGTGACATCTTCGTGTGCGAGAACCCGGCCGTCCTGCGCGCGGCCGCCGCCGAACTCGAAGCCGCGAGCGCAGCCCTGGTATGCACCGAGGGCGTACCGTCCGCCGCCTGCCACAAACTGCTCGCCGACGCGGTACGCGCCGGAGCCCGGCTGTACTGGCGGGCCGACTTCGACTGGGCGGGCCTGCGCATCACCGCCACTGCCGTGGAACGCCATGGGGCCCACCCGTGGCGCATGACCACCGCCGACTACCGGGAAGCCCTCGGCCAGGCCCAGTCCACACCTCTCGGCGGCCCGCCGGCGGCAAGCCCCTGGGACCCCCAACTGGCGCGAACCATGGAGGAGTCGGGCCAAGCCGTCATGGAGGAGCGCCTGCTGCCCGCGCTCCTGGCCGACCTCACCCGCACCTGACGCCAATGGACATGGGAGGAGGTCCCCCATGGATGGAGAAGGAGCGGCAGCTGAAGCGCGAGATTCTGCGCCGGGCAGCCGCCTACCCGCCGCTGGGACTTCATCTCTGACAACCGCTCCGACTTCGACGTCCAGCGGCTGTGCCGGGTCCTTGGGGTGTCCCGCTCCCGCCTCTACCGGCACGAGGCGACTGCCCTGGCCCGCGCCGAGCGCCAGGCGGCCGAGGACCAGGCGGTTGCGGAGATCCGCGCCATCCACGCCCAACCACGGCACCTTGTGGGGCTCGGAAAGTCATCGCTGCAGGCGAGGGCAGCAATGCGGCATCGGCTGGCACCATCTCTGCGTGATCGTTTCACTGGTGTACAAGGTGACCCGGAAGCTGCTGCCCGTCCCGGCGGTGCTGCTGCGCCGCGGACACCTCCAAGGACGCCGAGCTGCTCGTGCTGCGGCACGAGAACGCGGTGCTGCGCCGGCAGTCGAAGTGCCCGGCCCGCTACGAGCCCGCGGACCGGTTCTGGTTCGCGGCGCTGTCCGCGCTGATACCCCGGCGGCTTGGCGCACGGTCTTCCCGGTCACCCCCGGCACGCTCCTGGCCTGGCACCGCCGGTTCATCGCCGCCAAGTGGGACTACACCAGGCCGCGCTCGCGAACCGGACGGCCGCCGACCAGGGAGGCGATCAGGAAGCTCATCCTGCATCTGGCGCGAGAGAACCCCAGGTGGGGGCACAGGAGGATCCAGGGCGAGCTGGCCCGGCTCGGCCACCTCATCGCCGCCTCCACGATCTGGGAAATCCTCCACGCCGCGGGCGTCGACCCGGCCCCGCACCGCTCCGGCCCCACCTGGCGCGAGTTCCTCACCACCCAAGCCGAAGGGATCATCGCCTACGACTTCCTGCACATCGACACCACGCTGGGCAGCAAGCTGTACGCGCTGGCGTTCCTCGAGCACGGCACCCGCCGGTTGCATATCACCGGCGTCACCGCCCACCCGACCCAGGCCTGCGCCGTTCAACAGGCACGAAATCTCGCCGCCGACCTGGGCACGCGCTTGGAGTCACTGCGCTTCCTGCTACGCGACCGCGATGACAAGTACGGCGAGGCCTTCGACACGGTCTTCGCAGCCGAAGAGATGGAGATCCTCAAGAGCGCACCGCGAGCGCCGCGGATCAATGCCCACTGCGAGAGGCTCATCGGTAGCATCCGGCGTGAGGCCCTCGATCACGTCCTCATCATGGGCGAGGCTCACGCCCGACAGGTCCTGGCCACCTACAAGAAGCACTACAACGCGCATCGGCCCCATCAGGCCCGCCGTCAGCTGACACCCGACTCGGTCCAACAACCCGCCACCGTGCACGACTTCGATACACGCAGACTCCTGCGCACCCTCGTCCTCGGCGGCGTCATCAACGAGTACCGTTACGCGGCCTGAGTAGCAGCGATGACTTTCCGAGCCCCGCACGACCCGTCGCCGCTCTCGTCACGGCCCGCACCGCCGCCGCACGGCACTGACGGATAAGCTGGCTGGGGCGCCCGAAGGAGGACACAATGACGACCGCATGGGACGCGCTCCCGCCCTGGATGCTGCCGCCCCGGCCGAGTGGGTGGGAGGCCGATGACCTCGACAACGCACCCGACCTCCCCCGGCACACCGAGCTGATCGATGGAGCGCTGATCTTCATGATGTCCCCGCAGCGGTCCTGGCATGCCCGCGTCGTCACCCGGCTGACGACCGCATTGGACGATCAGGCCCCCGAGGGATTCGTGATCGACCGGGAAATGACGGTCAAACTGAACGAGAAGAACCGGCCCGAGCCTGACGTCGTTGCTGTCACGGTCCCCTACGAGCCGGACCGTACGCGCTACCTCCCCGATCAGGTCGCCCTCGCAATCGAAGTCGTCTCGGATGAGTCCGCCGACCGGGACCGGTCGCTGAAGCCGTTCAAGTACGCGCAGGCGGGTCTCCCGCATTATTGGCGTGTCGAGGAGGAAGACGGCCTCCCCGTCATCCACACGTACGAACTGGACGACACCACCCGCGCCTACGTCGCCACCGGTGTTTACCGCGAGCGCATCAAGACCACAGTACCCTTCGGCATCGACATCGACCTGCTCCGTCTCGTGCGCTGAGTAGACCGTATGAAGCGTTCGGAACCGTGACCGTCCGGGAGCTGAGGACCGATGCCCCCGCGTAAGTTGACGCGGGTTGCCTGCCGGTGGGCAC